>CAZFUH010000423.1:0-3238 GCA_964522235.1 uncultured Rhodanobacteraceae bacterium | reverse complement strand
GCCCGCGATCGCACCCAGGCGGTGCTGAAGGCGATTTCTCGCCGGTTGATCTAGTAAGGTGTGCGCCCGATGGAAGCCACTGAAGCCGAAGACCTGCACGCCGTCCGCTTCGCAGGCATCGAGCGCCTCTACGGCATCGGTGCGCTGGCGCGTCTGGCGCGGGCACATGTCTGCGTCGTCGGCGTCGGCGGCGTCGGTTCCTGGACCGTCGAGGCGCTGGCACGCTCGGGCATCGGCGCATTGACCTTGATCGACGGCGATGATGTCTGCGTGAGCAATACCAACCGGCAATTGCCGGCGCTGATCGGCGCCTATGGTCGGGCCAAGGTCGAGGTGCTGGCCGAACGTGCGCGTGCGATCCATCCGGGTATCCGGGTCCAGGCGGTCGAGCGTTTCCTGACGCCCTCGACATTGGACGATCTGCTCGGCGGCGGCTACGACCTGGTGATCGACGCCTGCGACGCGTTCCGGGTCAAGCTGGAACTGATTGCCTGGTGCAAGCGCCACAAGCAGCCGGTCCTGGTCTGCGGTTCGGCGGGTGGTCGCGCCGACCCGACCCTGGTCGACGTTCGCGACCTGTCGCGGACCGAGCACGACGCGCTGCTGGCCCTGATTCGAAAGAAACTGCGCCAGGACTTCCGCTTCCCGCGCAACCCGAAGCGAAGCTTCGGCATTCCGGCCGTGTTCTCGCGCGAGAACGTGCGCTATCCGCAACCGGACGGTAGCGTCTGCGGCCTGCGCCCCGAAACCGGTGAAGCAGCGCTGCGTCTTGATTGCGACGCCAGCCTTGGAGCCGCGACCCACGTCACTGCAACCTTCGGCATGGTGCTCGCCGGCCGGGCGATCGAGCGCCTGCTGGTCGCCTAGCCCGAGAGGACGACTCAGGGGCGTGCCGGTTCACCGCTCGCGATCGAGTTCGACAACAGAGCGGGCGGACGCAGTCGATGCCGTCGATTGCAGCGACTGCGTCCGCCCGTTTCAGCCTTGCGGCGCCGGATTTCCGGCCACGATCAGGGGTAGGCCTGGTAGTACCAGTGGTTGGCCCAGATGAACGGTGTGACGCCGGCCGGTACCGCCTGCACGAAACAGTTGGCGCCGTCGTACCAGCTGCCGGGGTACGGACAGGAGTTGCCCGGCAGGGCGGAGTAATAGTAATTGCCGCTCCAGATGAAGGCCGTGCTGCCATACGGCGCCATTCCGATCTGGCAATTGGCACCGTCGTACCAGCCACCCTGCGGGCACGGCACATTGCCGCAGCCGGCGGTGCGTACGCTGACCTGACGATTCAGTCGGCCCTTCAGACGGACGGAGAAATCATAGTCGGTGTTGCATTGCAGGCCGGTGACCCAGTAGTACCAATAGAAGCCTGCGCCGACAGTCACGTTCGACTGGGTGACATTGTTGCTGATCGTTTGCCAGGCGAACGCGCCCTGGCTCGATTTCTTGTAGCGGACGACATAGGTTCCGCCGTGGTAGCCGTTCCAGCCCAGGCTGACCGAGGTCGCATAGCCCTGGGCGCTCAGGTCCAGATAGTCGGCAGCGGCCAGGCTGCTGTACAGCAGCAGCAAGGCCGCGAGGATGATCTTGTTCATGGACAGTTCCTTGGCGGCGGCCACCGACGCGCTTCAGGCGACGATGACTGGGCCGATTGATGGCGATGAGGACGGGCGTCGTGGCACCGGTTTCAGCGGATGCGGTCGAGCGCCTTCTCGTAGTCGTCGGCGCGAAACTGCTCGCGTACTGCCTGCAATTCGCCGAGTATCCGGTTGGCATCCTCGAGGCTGGCGCCCGGGCTGCTGGGGTCGACGGCAATCGCGTGCTCGCGCTCCACCCGGACAGTGCCGTATGGCGGCTTGTAGCTGCATGGGCTCATCTGGGTGACGGTCCAGCCCCAGTCGTTGACACGCAGGTTCAACGCCTGCTGGAAGTAGTAGTTGCACTGGGCCCAGGTCGGATAGGCGCCGACGACGATGCCCTGGTTGGTATTGAACCAGGCGGTACCGTAGTAGCCGCCGCCGCTGCCTGGCACCGGTGCCGCCAGGGCCATGGACGAACCGGCCAGACAGGCCAGGGCCAGCAAGCTTCGGGTGGGATTGCGCATGGGAGTCGCTCCTGTACTTGAGTGAAAGACCGCCGGTGCCGGCGGCCTGGCGCCAATCGGGCGTCGAGATCAAGCTAGGTCGCAGCATTTGCGTCGGCCAGTACGAAACCGGGATCAACACGGGAACAAACGGGAACGCATCACCCGATGTCGCGGGCAAGCGTTTGTGCGGCAAGGGAATCCTTCGGCGCCGGGCGGACGGACGCGACGGACCAGTTCGCGGCTCTCGTCGCCGGGAGGGTCGTCGCCAGGTGACCTCGACCTGCCGTCACGCATACTTGACAGCGCAGGACCGCAGGGTAGGATGATGCCGATACGGTCTCGAAGCGTTCGGCTTCGGACCAGGCACACTGTTGTCGGGGGGCAGGCAGTGGCGGATCGCTTTTCTGCGTGCCCTCTCGGCCGTTGTTCGATTCGCAGGCGGACTTGACAGTCCCGAAGGGAGGATCCCATGTTTCAGGTCATCAAACTGGCGGTAGCGGCCGGTGTCTTCGCGTTGCTCGCTGCCGATCTGTCCGCACAAGGCCTGCCGACCCAGACCTGGCCAGCCGGAACCCAGATCTCGATGTGGAATCACGGCGGCCGGATCACGACCTATCACCGCGGTTATCTGTATCTTGGCGGCACCGACAACCAGGCAACCTGGACCTACAACATTGCCAACGCGCAGTCGCCGCAACTGGTGCGCACGTTTCCGACCGGGGTCAACGGCCATACCTGGGCCAAGATCGGCGACGTGTTTTGGCGGGGGTACTGGATTCCGGAGCTCGGCAACGACAACTCCAGGCCCTTCCACAACCTGACGAACATGCTGGCGCCGGTGCAGCAGACCGCCAGCATCGGCGCGTTTCCGGTACAGCCGCCGCTCGGCTGGCCGGGCAACTGGATTTACACCTATCCCTACCATTTCGGAGAAAACGTCATTGATGCCCGTATCAACTGGTGGCCACCGGTTTCGGAGGTCAACGTGCGAGAACTGGCCAATATGCAGAATGCCAACCATTGGCGCCTCGGCAATCTGCTGTTCCTGACCCCATCCGACAACCAGGATGGCGTTGCGGTATTCGATATCAGCGACCCGGCCGATCCGACCCTGCTGGATCGGCTGACCGGCAACTACCGTCAGTACACCAATGC
>CAZFUH010000422.1:0-3238 GCA_964522235.1 uncultured Rhodanobacteraceae bacterium | reverse complement strand
GGCTACGGTCATGGCGGCGGCATCCATGCGCAATTGCTCGGCAACGGCCGCATCGTCATCTCGCACAACGAGATCCACAGCAACCGCACGCGCAACCACACCAGCGCCGACTCCCGAGGCGGCGGTATTCATGCCAGCGTCGCAACCTGGAGCGGCACCGATGGCCTGGTGCGAATCGAGGACAACCGGATTCACGGAAATCTCGCCGGCAAGGGCGCCGGCATCAATGTCGCCGGTCGGGCTGCGGTGCTGCTGCGCAACCTGGTCGCGGACAATGTCAGCCATCACGACCATGGTGGCGGCGTCTACGTGTCGACCGGCAACACTCAGGTCCGAGGCAACGTGATTCGCTCGAATGTCGTCGGCGCCACCCAGGGCTATGGCTGGGGCGGCGGCATCATCATCGCGTCGGCTGGCGCCGACCTTGAGGGCAACCTGATCACCGACAACTACACGCCGACTACCGGCGCCGGTGTGTTCTGGGACGAGGGCGCGACCGGCACGATGAAGAACGATCTGATCGTCAAGAACCAATGCCCTCTCGGCAACCGTTCCGGCGCCGCGATCTACATCGACGGCGGTCCCGGCGGCGCGTCGACGGTCACGATCGAGAACGTAACGATCGCCGATCACGACTGCCCGGGCACGGCCCCGACCGGTGCCGCGGTGGTGATCGAGGATGGTTCGACCGCCACCTTCAAGAACGCGATTCTCTGGGGCAATTCGCGTGATTTTGCCACGCTGTCCGGCGGCAGCTTCACGATCGGCCATTCGATCACTCAGGAAGCGGGCGTCGGCAACCTGTTCGCCGACCCGCTGTTCGCCGATGCCGGCAACGACGACTACCACCTCCGTTCTGCGGCTGGACGGTATACGACCACGGGTTGGGTGCTCGACGCCGTCACCAGTCCGGCAATCGACGCCGGTGATCCAGCATCGCCGTATGGGCACGAAAGCCAGCCGAACGGGGGCCGGATCAACCTCGGCGCCTACGGCAATACGCCGGAAGCAAGCCGGAGTCCCGGCAGCGACCTCATCTTCGCCGACGGCTTCGACTAGCCCGCCGTTCAGCTCCAGCCGGAGGTGATCGGGTAGCGACGATCGCGGCCGAACGCCTTGCCGGTGATCTTCGGGCCCGGCGGTGCCTGCCGGCGCTTGTATTCTGCGCGGTAGACCATCGCGATCACGCGCGCCACAGTGTCGCTGTCGAAGCCGGCCGCGGTGATCTTCTCGCGCGAGTGCTGCAATTCGATGAAGCGGTACAGGATCGCGTCAAGCTCGGCGTACGGCGGCAGCGAATCCTGATCGACCTGGTTGTCGCGCAACTCGGCGGTCGGCGGCCGGTCGATCACGCCCCTGGGCACCCGCTCGCCGTCGCCCTGCTCGTTGCGCCAGCTGGCCAGGGCGTAGACCTGAGACTTGTAACAGTCCTTGATCGGCGCATAGCCGCCGCACATGTCGCCGTACAAGGTCGCATAGCCAACTGCCATCTCGCTCTTGTTGCCGGTCGCGAGCAGCAGGCCACCGAACTTGTTCGACAGTGCCATCAAGGTCGTGCCGCGGCAGCGGGCCTGGAGGTTCTCCTCAGTGACGTCGGGCTCGCGGCCTTGGAACTGCGCCGCGAGCATGGCTTGGAACGCCTGGTATGCCGGCTCGATATCGATCACGTCGTGGCGCACGCCCAGCGCCTGCGCCTGCTGTCGTGCCAGCTCGATGCTTTCGCTGCTGGTGTGCCGGGTCGGCATCATCACCGCTTGCACGCGATCGGCGCCGACGGCATCGACGGCCAGGGCCAGGGTCAAGGCCGAGTCGATGCCGCCGGACAGGCCGATCAAGGTGCCCGGAAAGCCATGCTTGCCGACATAGTCGGCGATGCCGCGGACCAGGCCGCGCCAGACCACCGCCTCATGCTGTTCGCGCACGGTGCCGGCCCAGTCCGGCGCGATCCAGGCGCGGCGATCGCGGTCGTAGTCGCAGATCAGCAGGGCATCACGAAACGCCGGTGCCGGGCCATGCAGACGACCCTCGGCATCGACCACGAGCGAGCCGCCGTCGAAGACCAGATCATCCTGGCCGCCGACGCAGTTGATATAGGCCAGGGCACGGCCATGCCGGGCCACGCGCTGCTTCATCAGGGCGTGGCGGGCGTCGGACTTCTCGTCTTCGAACGGCGAGGCATTGATCGAGAACACGATCTCGGCGCCGCCCTCCAGTACCCGGTCGATCGGCGTCTCCGCCCACAGATCCTCGCAGATCAGCAGCCCGCAGCGCAGGCCGCGCCAGTCGACCAGGGAGGGCGCGTCACCAGGTTCGAAGTAGCGCTTCTCGTCGAACACGGCATAGTTCGGCAGCGCCTGTTTGCGACAACTGGTCAAAATGCGGCCGTCGCGCAGCCAGCTTGCCGCGTTGTACAGCGCGCCGTTGCGGCGCAGCGGGTGTCCGACGACGGCTTCGATGCCGACCGCAGCACGGGCGATCTCGATCAGCGCGGCGTCACAGGCGTCGAGAAAACTCTCGCGATAGAGCTGGTCCTCGGGCATGTAGCCGCACAGCGCCAGCTCCGGGAACAGCACCAGACCAGCACCGTGTGCGTCGCGGGCCTGGTGCATCAATTCGATGATGCGTCGGGTATTGCCCTCGACCCGGCCGACCGGGAAGTCGAACTGGGCCAGGGCGATGCGATGTGTCGTAGTCATGGCCGCGATGATGCCCGAAGCGACCGCGTCGCGTCTCTGCGCTTTCGCCAGATCACGCAGCGGTTGTTTGCCGGTAGCAGATGCTGACGTTGCATGTGCAGGCCGGCCGCGTGCGCCAGCGCATCGACAGCTTCGAGATCGCGGATGCCCATGTGTGCCGCCTGCGCGCGCAGGCTGGTGTCGAACGCGGCATTGCTGGCGCTGGTAGGCCGGCCATCGACATGGAACGGGCCATAGAACGCGACGACCGCACCGTCGGCGAGGATTCCCGGCAGCTGCGCAAACAGGCGCTCGACTTCGGGCCAGGCCATGATGTGCAGGGTATTGGCGCTGAACACGGCGTCAAAGCGCTGCTCGGGCCATGCGCCGTTGACGTCGAGCTCGATCGCCGCCGGCGTATTCGGCAATGCGGCGTCGTCGAGCCAGGCACGGATGCCGGGCAGGTGCTGCCTGCGATCGGAGGCCTGCCAGATCAGCCATGGTAGATGTCGGGCGAAGTGCGCCGCATGTTGACCCGTGCCGCTACCAATCTCGAGCACCCG
>CAZFUH010000421.1:0-3245 GCA_964522235.1 uncultured Rhodanobacteraceae bacterium | reverse complement strand
GAAACCTGCCACGGCAGGTTGGTATTGACGACCACGCCGTCGAGGACATAGCCGGGCAAGGCCACCGCAACGTGAGCAATGTGTTCCCGCTCGATGCCGGCGATGAATTCGGACAGGACGTTCGCCAGCCCCGGATAGTCGGCGCAAACGTACTTGCGAAAGTCGTGGATGGTACGACTGCCGTCGGCACCGACCTCGACCAGGCCCACGCGGGCATGGGTGCCGCCGACATCGGCAGCCACCAGGTGGCTGGTACCGATCAACGACTGCGGATGCAACCGACTTGCAAGTTCTGCCACGCCTCGTCCTCCCACGGGATTGGATGGTTCGTCGATGTCTCAGTCTGGACATGAACTGACATCGATGTCAACTGGTCTGCTTCGAAGCCGGTTTCCAGTCTTTGCCGTACCGCAGCATCGGTGGTGACCGATCACCTGACAGGCCCCAAACAATCAGTCTAAATCATTGATTTAAATCGTTGAAACATCGTCTGTGTGGCAGCCATTCGGTGCTGCCATGCAACAAGGAAGGTGGCGTCTCGCGAGTCGACTAGGCGCCGGGGCCGAGCTGTGCCACCATGCCGGCGAGGTTCAATCGGCGGCCATGAATGGCCAAGAAGAGACATCATCTTGGCTGATCGGTCATCTACGAGGGAGGGAGGACAAATGGGCAAGGCGGGGGATTCCCACGGCGGCGGCAACGGCTACTTGATGTCGATCGCGATCATTGGTTTCTTGTTCTTTATTTTTGGCTTTGTTACCTGGTTGAACGGGCCCTTGATCACGTTCGTCCAGCTCGCGTTCGACCTCAATGAGGTCAATGCCTTCCTGGTGCCGATGGTGTTCTATCTATCCTACTTTTTTCTGGCCATTCCCTCGTCCTGGATTCTCAAGGCCACCGGCATGAAAAAGGGCTTGGCCCTGGGACTGTTCGTGATGGCGCTGGGGTCGGTCGCGTTCGGCGAGTTCAGCACCCAACGCTGGTATCCGGGTGCCCTGGGTGGCCTGTTCCTGACCGGTGCCGGCCTGGCCCTGCTGCAGACGGCAGTGAATCCGTACATCAGCATTCTCGGGCCAATTGACAGCGCGGCCCAGCGCATCGCCGTCATGGGCATCTGCAACAAGGCCGCCGGCATCCTCGCGCCGCTGGTGCTCGGCGCCCTGGTCTTGCAGGGTATCGGCGATCTGGCGATGCAGATCGAGGCCGCGGACGCGAATGCCCGGACCCTGCTGTTGAATGAGTTCGCCGCCAAGATTCATGCCCCGTATCTGGCAATGGCTGCGGTTCTGGCTGTGCTCGCGGTCGCCGTAATCTACTCGCCGCTGCCCGAAGTCCGCGCGGAAACGGCCAATGCTGCGCCCGCGGAGGCCGTCGGCGGCCGAGTCCGGACCAGCATTCTGCAATTTCCGCACCTGCTGCTCGGCGCCCTGTGCATCTTTGTCTACGTCGGCGTCGAGGTCATGGCCGGCGACGCGATCGGCACCTATGGCGTTGCCTTGGGGCTGCCCCTGGACCAGACCAAGTTCTTCACCTCGCTGACCTTGACTGGCATGCTCGTTGGCTATCTGCTCGGCATGGCGGTGATTCCACGCTACATTTCGCAACAACGCTACCTGGCATTGTCGGCCGTGATCGGCATGCTGTTCACGGTCGCCGCCGTGGTCACGGAGGGCTATATGTCGGTGGCCTTCGTGGCCGCGCTCGGTTTCGCCAATGCGATGATGTGGCCGGCCATCTTTCCGTTGGCGATCAGGGGTCTGGGCAGTTTCACGGAAAAGGGCTCGGCGCTGCTGATCATGGGCATCGCCGGTGGCGCGATCATTCCGCAGCTGTTCGCCGTGCTCAAGCAGTACTATCCGTTTCAAGGCGTGTTCCTGGCCCTGATGGCGCCATGCTATCTATACATCCTGTACTACGCGGTGCGCGGTTACCGGGCCGGCCAACGGCCGTGAGTGTCGCAGGCGCTGCCGATACAGCAAGATCGGGGGCCGGCGGCGCCGACCGTGTCCCTGCGCCGGCCATGGTCAATGGCGGTGATCGGCACTATTCTGACCGGCTGCCCTCACTGCAAGCATCAGACCACCGAGGATTCCGTGTCGAAGACCACCATCAAGGACGTAGCCGAACGGGCACAGGTGTCGATCAAGACCGTTTCCCGAGTGCTGAACAACGAGGCCTCGGTGCAGGATCAGACCCGGGAACGGGTGCTGCAGGCGATCATGGCCCTGGGCTATCGCCCGGACCCGGCGGCGCGCAGCCTGCGCAGCGCGCAATCGCATGCGATCGGCGTCGTCTACGACAACCCCAATGCCTATTACGTCATCGGCATTCAGCACGGGGCTCTGGACGCCTGCCGCGTCCACGGCTACGGCCTGCAGATCCTGCCCTGCGACTCGACTTCGCCGAATCTGGCCGCCGAGCTGCTGGCGGAACTGCAGCAGTCGCGACTGGCGGGCCTGGTGCTGGCGCCGCCGATGTCGGAACGCACCGAGCTGTTGCAGGTGCTGGCCGACAACGGCGTCGAATTCGTCCGCATCATCTCGGCGGCTTCCGACCCGGACGACGGCCTGCCGTGCGTCTTCCTCGACGACCGCGATGCCGCCTACGCGGTCACCGAACACCTGATCCAGCTCGGCCACCAGCGGATCGGCTTTCTTTGGGGCGGGCGCTCGCATCGTTCCAGTTCCGAGCGCTACCAGGGCTACGCCGATGCACTGCGCGAGTATGGCATCGAGCTGAATCCGGACCTGGTCGTCGACGGCGACTATGCCTTCGACGACGGCTTTCGCGGCGCGCGCAAGCTGCTGGCGCTGGAAACCAGACCGACCGCGATCTTCGGCAGCAACGACGAGATTGCCGCCGGGGTGCTGGCGGCGGCGAAATCCCTGGGCATGCACGTGCCCTACGACCTCTCGATCGCCGGATTCGAGGACAGCCCGTTTTCCAAGCAATCCTGGCCGCCGCTGACCACGGCCAAGCAGGCGACCGAGGACATGGCCCGCTATGCCACCGAACTGTTGATCACGCGCTTGCGCGGCGGCGACGGCAACGGTCGGCCACCGATGGCCAACCGTGGCTTCAGCCCGCAGTTGGTGGTGCGGGGTTCGACTTCGCCGTTGCGGCCGGAACCGGGCAACTGAGATCGGCGCCGGCGCCGGTGTCGGGTATGGCACGAGTCGGCCGTGCCCGGGGAGCCTGGGCGGCAGAAGCCGTCCGGGCTGCAAAGCCGCCTGACGCGGTCCATA
>CAZFUH010000420.1:0-3254 GCA_964522235.1 uncultured Rhodanobacteraceae bacterium | reverse complement strand
GGAACCGGGGCATCGGGTCGGAGTCGGCCCGATGCCCTGGCGTCGATCAGAAGAACGCGCGCACGCCAAAGCCCAGCGATCGGCCCGGCAGCGGCGCCAGATCCTTCAGGAACGAGGTGTGCAGGCGAATCTCCTCGTTGCCCAGGTTTCGGCCTTGCACGAACAGCTCGACCTCGTTGCCACCAAGATCGAATGCATAGGCGAGATCGGCATCGATGACCGTGTGACCGTCGCTTGGCGACTCATGCTCGGCAACTCGATTCTGCGCCCGGTAACGCAATGCCGAGGCGCTGGCGCGCCAGCCGGCCAGGGACCAGTCCAGTCCGACGCCATATCGACCTGGGGCAATTCGCGGCAACGGACCGCCGCCATCGTCCAGGTCGCCACGCACGCTGTCGGCCATCAGGCGCAACCGGTAGCGACCACTGGCGACATCGGCGAGGGTGATCCGGGCCTCGGCCTCGAAGCCGCGGAAACGGGCGTCTTGCTGCGACCACTGGCGCACCGGAAGTCCGTGGTCTTCCTCGCCGGTGTCGGCCAGGTAGATGAAGTCACGGAAACGGTTGAGATAGGTGGAGATGCGGAACTCGACCGGCTCGGAATGGTAGTGCAGGCCGAGTTCGACCTGGTTCGATGTTTCCCGGCTCAGGTCGACATCGCCGATCTCGACACTGGCAGTGGCGATATGTTCGCCATCGGAATACAACTCCTCGGCGGTGGGCGCGCGTTGCGCCCGATCCAGGCCCAGGCGCAGATGCCATTGCTCGGTGAAGCGCCATTCGCCGGCCGCCGAGGCGCTGAAGGCGTTGAAGTTGCGCGACGGAAGTTCGTCCTCCGGCTTGACGTTGACGCGGTCGAAGCGGCCCCCGAGTTCGACGTGTAAGCGTTCCCAGTTTCGACGTTCGATCAGGAACAGGCCCAGGTCACGGGTCTCGGTGGCGGGCACGAACGCTTCGTCGCCGACGGCCTTGAAGTCGCGTCGTCCGAACTGGGCGCCGTAGGCGCCGGTCCAGCCGCCAACCTCGTTGTGCACCAGCTCGAGCCTGCCTTCGACCCCGGTGTTGTCGAAGCGGGTGCCGATCTCCTCGCCCTCGAACTCGAAATGCCGGTAGTTGTTGTGTGCAAGACGAACGCGCAGCGACTCATGGCCGGCAAACGGTTGCGACAGACCGGCCTTGGCGTCGATCCGGGTCTGCCGCAGATCGAGCACCACTTCCTCGTGGTGGTCGTCGTCATCATCGTCATGATGATCGTCGTCGTCGTGGTCATCGTCGTGCTCGCCATGACCGGGTACGCCATAACGGCTCTCGTAGCGGCTCAGTGCAATGCCGGCGAAGCCGCGGTCGCCGATGTAGCTGAAGCCCAGGGCGCCGCCGCGGGTACGGGTGGCGCTGTTTTCGACGATGCCGTGCTCGCCGTGCTCATGCTCGTCATCGTGATCATCATCATGGTGATGATCGTCGTCATGATCGCGCTCGGCAAAGCCGGGAATACGATAGTCATCCGTGCGCCGGTGGAAGGCATCGGCATGGATGACCCAGTTGCCGGCGCCGGCATCGATGCGGAATGCGCCGGCGCGCTCATCGGCGACGTTGTTGCCGCGCAGCTCGGCGCGACCCCGAATGCCATCGACCCGTTGCTCGTGGATGCGGCCATCAACGACATTGACCACGCCGCCGACCGCGCCGGAGCCGAACAGCAGGGTTGAAGGACCCTTCAAGACCTCGATCTGGTCGGCCAGGAACGGGTCGATGCTGACCGCGTGGTCGACGCTGACCGTGGACACGTCGAGTGAACTCAGACCCTCGGAGAGCACCTGCACACGCGGTCCGTCCAGACCACGAATGATCGGCCGGCCGACGCCAGCACCGAAGAAGCTGGATTGCACGCCGGGCAGATTGGCTACGGTTTCGCCGATGGTCGCGGCCCTGCGGTCATCGAGTTCGGTGCCCACCAGCACCTCAACCGGGCGCGCGACTTCATCGGGATTCTGCCGCAGCGGCGTCGCGGTGACCACGACTTCGTCCAGGTGCCGGGCGCGGTCACCGTGATCCTGATCCTGGGCTTGGATCGGTGCGGCAAGGATCAGGGCGGACCCGATCGCGACGGCGAGAGCGTTTTTGTTCATGTCGGCTTCAAGTCGGCAGATAAAGACGTTATATCGTAACGATACTGTGACGGAGAGCGCAACACGTGGTGTCGAATCCAGCGTTCGGCTCACCTCGTTGCTGCCGCAGAAGCCAGTCTTCTCCAGGCTCATGGCGGTGGGCGGCCGCTGTGCGGACTACGTTACTATCGGCCCATGGTCATCACCCTCCCGACTTGGCTGACCCTGCTGCGTATCGCCCTGGTGCCGGTGCTGGTTGCCTGCTTCTACTCGCCGATGCCGGGTACCAATGTCGTCGCAGCCATGCTGTTCATAGTGATCGCGATGACCGATTGGCTGGATGGCTGGCTCGCGCGTCGATACGGCCTGACTTCGGCGTTCGGTGCGTTCCTGGATCCGGTTGCCGACAAATTGACCGTCACCGTGGTCTTGTTCGTCATCGTGCAACAGGATCCGACGCCATTGATGGCGATCATCGGTGCGATCATCGTCGGCCGCGAAATCTCCATCACTGCGCTGCGCGAATGGATGGCGACCATCGGTCAGCGCACGCAGACTCGGGTCGCCTGGGTCGGAAAGTTCAAGACCATCGTGCAGATGACGGCCCTGACCCTGCTCCTGTACAAGCACGATTTTCTCGGGCTGCCGATCTACCGGATCGGCTTCTGGTTGCTGGTTGCGGCGGCGGTTCTGACCCTGTGGTCAGCCTTTGTCTATGTTCGGGCGGCCTGGCCGCACTTGCGTGATCGCGACGCAGTCAGGCCGTCAAAGCCGCCTGCACAAGGGGCCGTCGCCGGCATCGGTGAAGCCAAAGGATCTTGACAGATTCGCGCCGGCAGGTATGATGCACGGCCTTACGCGGGAATAGCTCAGTTGGTAGAGCACGACCTTGCCAAGGTCGGGGTCGCGAGTTCGAGTCTCGTTTCCCGCTCCAGAATTCACGATGGCCCCGGTACTCCGGGGCCATCGTCTTTTCCGCCGGTGATGAAGCCGGTTGCAGTTCCGCAAAACGGAACGGTTTACTGTTCAGCCGGCGACAAGTTAAGCTTGCCGGCCCAGGTGGCGAGAGCCTCCTGACAACGCCTCCGGCCTGGTGGCAGAGTGGTCATGCAGCGGCCTGCAAAGCCGTGTACGCCGGTTCGATTCC
>CAZFUH010000419.1:0-3262 GCA_964522235.1 uncultured Rhodanobacteraceae bacterium | reverse complement strand
AGATTGCCATGTCCTACAGAAATGCTCAAGTACATGCCGTCTGCGAAACGCAGAGGCCGGCCGGAGTCGCTCCGGCCGGCCTCTGCCGATTGAGTTCTCGCTACAGCAGAACGCCAGGCACCATCAGCGCCGTATGATTTCTTGCCAACCCCTTGCGGCGCGCCTTGGTGAAGGCGTTGTCGGCACGCGCGGCGCTATTGCTGAACGACGAGTTCGCCACCAGCGTCAGCAGGAAACCGCCGGGCAGGGAACGTACCTCGGCGCGGGTTCCGACCCAGGCGCCATTGTGCGAGTACGCCGGTCCGACCGGAAGCGTGCTCGACCACCAGCCCAGGCTGTCGTTCCAGCTGGCTTCCATGAGCGCATACTGGTCGCGGTCCAGAATCACATCGGTATGGCGCAGGTGATACAGCATGCTGGCCATCTCGTCGCTGGACATGATCCATGCACCCGAGGCGCAGGTATGGTTCTGGTCGTGCGGCAGTTGACCGCTGCCGTCGGCGGCCGAGCTGTACCACATGATGTAGTTGCCGGCCGGATTGCCGGCCGCGATCTCGCCCATGTTGCAGGAGCCAACCGCGCCCGCCGGGCTCAGGACCATGCTCTGGGCCAGCGACCGGTACGCCGAGTTGGTCGCCGCCTGGATGAAGCTGTCATACACCGGATTCGAGTACGGCTGAGCCTGGATCTCCAGCGGCTGCATCAGGCCGGGATGCATGTACGGCAGCAGGATCTGGAAGATCCCGATCATGTTCGAGTACGCGCGGACGCCAACCTTCGGCGGCGGTGCGGTCGGCGGGTCGCCGGCCGCCGCGCAATTGAACAGGTCGCCGTCGATCAAACGATCCTTGATCGTGCGCCCGCCGCATCCGGAATGCCGGAATCCGCCGCGATGCTGAAGCATCATCCGCAACGTAACCGGCCCGGAACCATCCTCGCCGAACTTGAATCGCGGATGGACCTGGTTTCGCCACCGAAACGGCAGATGGTCGACCAGCGGCGCATCCAGATTCTTGCCCCACTGACCGGCGGCTCGGATCACCGTCGCCGTTGTCAGCAGCTTGCTTACACTGCCCCAGGGTGTCTTCGTGGCAGTGTCGAACGTACGTTGGCCGCCGGCATCGCAGGACGTACGCGCCAGCCCCTGTTCGATCTCGGCGACGGTACGGCCGTAACGGTCGGTCAAAGTGGCGACATAGCCCTTGACGTTGCTGTCCGCCATGTTCTGAATGATCTCCTCGACGAACACCTTGGCGTCGACACCCGGGCTGTTGATCTCGGAAAAGTCCGGGTCGTAAGTCACCGACGTGCATGGATTGGCCGACGCCGACGAAGCCAGTGCCAGCAAGGCCAACGTGACGCCGGCGATCGGCGCAAGCGCGCGCCGATGCCTGCCGTCCGTGCCCGGCGGCGCTGCTGGCTGCCGGTCAGGCTTCGGCGGCCGCCGCCCGTAGGACGGTCGACTGTTCAATGTAGTTTTCATGATCTTGGCTCCAGTGGTTACTTGAGCCGGATCCAGCGCAGCTCTTCGATGTTGCCGTTGCAGCTGCTCTCGCCGGCGACGGTTACCACGGCATTGCTGGACGCGGCAAGCAGTGCCATCGAATAGGCCTGCTTGCCGGGCTCGGTGGTGCCGTCGAAGCTCAGAGTCCAATGGCTGTTGGTCGCGCACCCGGGCCGGCCGGTCAGGCTGCCGTGGTCGGCCAGGCGGATCACGACTTCGCCATGATAGGCCTCGCCAACGGCGATTTCCTTGATCGTCTTGTTGGCATAGGTCGTCATCGCGTGCGCGTCGAGCGAGCCGAGCAGCGCGATCGAGGTCAGTGCGGAAGTCAGCAGCAGCTTGTTCATGGTCGGTTTCCTTTGGTTGGTTTGGTTTTGGTTGAGCACAGGATCACTGCCAGAGAACGCGCAGCGGTGCCAACCACCAGAACGCAGGACCAGACCGAAAACGACATCGGCGCAATACATTGCAGCTTCTCCCGTCCAGCGGAGGAAGCAGATGCGCAGGCGGTTGCGTCGATTCTTCCGGCGACGAAGTCGCATGTGGACAATGCCAGGGCTGTCGCCGTTCGCGCTGGTCAGACCCGCCGGGTTCGCCGCTCAAAACGCGAATCCGCTACTGGTCGCGCCGATGCCGACGCCTTCGGACAGGGTTGAGCGCGGGCGCCGGGTCAGTATTGAACCTTCCCTCCACAGCGCAATCGAACAGACCTGATCCGCTTCGATGACGCCCGGTTCATCCACTTGCACCGACGCCTTTGACGTCTGACAGGTGAGAGGTTGCTGACGGGCCACGCATCCAGCAGAACTCGCATCCCCCGGCAAAGCCGGGGCGGAAGCTCAACGCGATCCGGGCAGTGATTGTCGGATGGTGGCAAAGCCTTGCCACGGATCGCTGCGCAGACTCGACGCGCGTCTTCGTGCCCGAGCGATATCGTAGTGCGCCGACGACTCCACGCGTGCCAGTTCGCGCCAACGCAACGGCATCGCGACTGGCGCGCCCTTGCGTGCCCGCAGTGTCCAGCCGGCCACGCTCGTCGCACCGCGAGCATTGCGCAGCCAATCGATGAAAATGCGGCCGCGGCGAGCCTGCTTTGATGCCTTGGCGACGTAGCGCATCGGCGACTGCATCGCCATCGTCTTTGCGAAGGCTTCGCAGAACGCCTTCACCGCAGCCCAGTCCGGGCCAGGCCGAATCGGCACGCAGACATGGATGCCCTTGCCGCCGGTCAGCCGCACCCAACTTGTCAAACCTATTTCCGCAAGTCGATCGCGCACCTCGCGCGCGGCCCTTTTGGTATCGGCCCATGGCACTCCGTCAGCGGGATCGAGATCAAACACCAGCCGATCGGGCTTTTCCGGGGCACTGCGCCGGGCGCCCCAGGGGTGAAATTCGATCGTGTTCATCTGCACCAGCGACAGCAGGCCGTCGACGTCACGGACATACAGGTATTGATCCTCGCCATCGGATTGGCGCAGGGTCACCGGAAGCACCCCAGGTCCAAGGCTGTCCCGGTAATGTCTCTGGAAAAAGCATTCTCTCCGCAGTCCTTCCGGACAGCGCAGCAACGACAACGGCCGCTCGGCCAACTCCGGCAACAGCCACTTTGCGACTGCCGCGTAGTAGTCGGCGACATCCTGCTTGGTGATACCCATTTCGGGGTAGACGATGCGCTCGGGACTGGTCAGCCGTTTTTTTTTTTGCAACCATCTCGTTCCCCCTTCGTCCTCTTGCCGTAGGTACCGCCCCCCGCTTGCG
>CAZFUH010000418.1:2385-3266 GCA_964522235.1 uncultured Rhodanobacteraceae bacterium | reverse complement strand
CATCGTGCACCTCGCCAATCTTGTGCGAGACACCGGTGTAGAACAGGATGCGCTCGGTCGTCGTCGTCTTGCCGGCATCGATGTGAGCCATGATGCCGAAATTGCGATACCGGTCGATGGGTGTCGTACGTGCCACGTTGCAAATCCTTGAAGGGGTGAGCGTCCCGGCCCGAGCATCGCGACCATCCGTGGCCGCGCTCATGAATGTCTGCTGCTGCGAGAACTACCAGCGATAGTGCGAGAACGCCTTGTTGGCTTCCGCCATACGATGCGTTTCCTCGCGCTTCTTGACTGCGCCGCCGCGATTCTCGGACGCGTCGAGCAGTTCGCCGGCCAGCTTGCGCGGCATGGTGTTTTCCGAACGCTTGCGCGCCGCGTCGATCAACCAGCGCATCGCCAGCGCCTGGCGCCGGGTCGGACGAACCTCGATCGGCACCTGGTAGGTGGCGCCACCGACACGTCGACTCTTGACCTCGACCACCGGGGCGACATTGTCAAGCGCCTTTTCGACCAACTCCAGCGGCTGCGCAGAACCGGCCTTTTCGCCGATATGCTCAAGCGCGCCGTAGACGATGCGCTCGGCTACCGACTTCTTGCCGCTGACCATCACCATATTGATGAAGCGCGCGACCATCTGGCTGACGTGCTTGGGATCCGGCAGGATCACGCGCGGCGGATGGGAACCCTTTCTGGACATGTCTTGTGTTCCTGGAACGTCTTAGGACTTCGGACGCTTGGCGCCGTACTTGGACCGGGCCTGCTTGCGCTTGGCGACGCCGGACGCATCGAGCGAGCCGCGCACCATGTGGTAACGCACGCCAGGCAGGTCCTTGACACGGCCGCCGCGAATCAGCACGACCGAGTGCTCCTGCAGGTTGTGA
>CAZFUH010000418.1:0-2375 GCA_964522235.1 uncultured Rhodanobacteraceae bacterium | reverse complement strand
CTTCGCCGCCGATATAGGAAATCACCTCGTAGCCGTTGGTCAGGCGCACCTTGGCGACCTTGCGCAGCGCCGAGTTCGGCTTCTTTGGGGTCGTGGTGTAGACACGCGTGCAAACGCCACGCTTCTGCGGACACGAATCCAGCGCCGGCGAGGCGCTCTTGTACGTTTTCGGATGCCGACCCTTGCGGACCAGCTGGTTGATCGTTGCCATCGTCAGCCTCGAAGAAACAAAAACACAGGCCGAGCTATGCCCCGGCCTGTGAGCTTTGAGAGTTTAACGGTATCTTCAGAAATCTGTCAACACCATCCGCGGCGTCCTGCCGCCGAAAACGAAGCCATCCGTGGCCTCATTTCGCTGTTGGTTCGTCAGTGATTCAATCGGTCGAAGCCGCCATCTCCTGATCAGTGCCGGCCTCGACGGCCACCTCGACGGTTTCACCCGTCAACGTGGCTCGCTCGGCCTCGGTCAGCCCCCCGCCTTCCTGGCGCCTGGAGCTGTGGTAGGCCAAGCCGGTACCGGCTGGAATCAATCTGCCCACGATAACATTTTCCTTCAGACCACGCAATCCATCGCGGGTGCCGCGCACCGCGGCTTCGGTCAGGACACGGGTGGTTTCCTGGAACGAGGCTGCGGAAATGAACGACTCGGTCGCCAGCGACGCCTTGGTGATGCCGAGCAGAACCGGTTCGGCCTTGGCCGGCAGTTCGTCGCGGGCGTTGGCCCGTACGTTTTCCTCCAGCATCCGGACACGCTCGACCTGCTCGCCCTTGAGGAAGCGGGTATCACCGCCGTCGGAAATCTCGACCTTGCGCAGCATCTGCCGGACGATCGTCTCGATGTGCTTGTCGTTGATTTTTACGCCCTGCAGGCGATAGACGTCCTGGATCTCCTTGACCAGGTACGCTGCCAGCGGTTCGACCCCGAGCAGGCGCAGGATGTCCTGCGGATTCGGCTCGCCGTCGACGATGGTCTCGCCCTTTTCGACGTGCTCGCCCTCGAACACGACGATCGCGCGATACTTCGGAATCAGCTCCTCGTGCACCTCACCACTGTCCTTGTCGGTGATCAGCAGGCGCTGCTTGCCCTTGGTGTCCTTGCCGAAGCTGACGATACCGGTGCGCTCGGCAAGGATTGCCGGCTCCTTCGGCTTGCGCGCCTCGAACAGGTCGGCCACGCGCGGCAGACCGCCGGTGATGTCACGGTTCTTCGACGCCTCCTGCGGAATCTTCGCGATGACGTCGCCGACGCCGACCTCGGCGCCGTCCTTGAGCTGAATCGTCGCCCGAGGCGGCAGAAAGTACTGTGCCGGAATATCGGTACCCGGCAGGCTCAGATCCTTGCCCTTCTTGTCCAGGATGCGGACGATCGGGCGCAGGTCCTTGGCGCTGCCGCTGCGACGCTTGGGATCGGTGACGACCGAACTTTGCAGACCGGTGAGATCGTCGACCTGTTCGTCGATGGTGACACCTTCGACGAAATCGACGAAGTGCACGAAGCCTTCGACCTCGGACACGATCGGGTGGTTATGCGGATCCCAATTGGCGACGGTCTGGCCGGCCTTGACCGCGCCGCTCTCGGCGACGGAGACGGTGGCACCGTAAGGCAACTTGTAGCGCTCGCGCTCGCGGCCGTGACTGTCGATCACCGACAACTCGCCGGAGCGGGACACCGCGACCAGATGCCCGGCCTTGTGACGGACAGTCTTGAGGTTGTTGAAGCGTAGACTGCCGTTGGTCTTGACCACGATGTTGTCCACCGCTGCGGCTCGCGATGCGGCACCACCGATATGGAAGGTACGCATCGTCAGCTGGGTGCCCGGTTCGCCGATCGACTGCGCGGCGATCACGCCGACCGCTTCGCCGTTGTTGACCAGATGGCCACGGGCGAGATCGCGTCCGTAGCAGGACGCGCAGATCCCGTGCTTGGTTTCGCAGGTGATCGGCGAACGAACCTTGATCATCTGGACGCCGGCATCTTCGAGCTTTTCGACTCCCTTCTCGTCGAGCAGGGTGCCGCGCTCAACGATCGGATCCTCGTCGTCACCGGGCAGGAACACGTCTTCGGCGACGATGCGCCCGAGCACGCGCTCGCGCAGCGGCTCGACGACGTCGCCACCTTCGACGATCGGCGTCATGGTCAGGCCGTTGAGAGTTCCGCAATCGACCTCGGTGACCACCACGTCCTGGGCGACATCGACCAGACGCCGCGTCAGGTAGCCTGAGTTCGCAGTCTTGAGCGCGGTATCGGCCAGACCCTTACGGGCACCGTGGGTGGAGGAGAAGTACTCCTGCACGTTCAGACCTTCGCGGAAGTTGGCCTTGATCGGCGTCTCGATGATCGAGCCATCCGGCTTCGCCATCAGGCCGCGCATGCC
>CAZFUH010000417.1:0-3270 GCA_964522235.1 uncultured Rhodanobacteraceae bacterium | reverse complement strand
CCCAGGGCGACCAGTCCCTCGGCCAGTACACGCAGGGCGGCGTCGTGCATCGCCGAGTAGGGGCGTCCGGGCCGGGCCTGCTCGATCGCGGCCCGTTGCGCGTCCAGCACCAGATCGTACAAGGCCCGTTGCGCGGCACTGTACCGACCGTCGACCGGCAGTGTGCGGGTGATGTCGGCGGCATAGCCGCGGTACTCGGCGCCGGCATCGATCAGCACCAGTTCGCCGCTGCGCAATTCCGCGCTGCCGGCCCGGTAATGCAGGACGCAGGTGTTGTCGCCGGTGCCGACGATCGGCTCGTAGGCGGCGACGGCATCGTTGCGACGAAACTCGGCCAGCAATTCGGCCTCGAGCTGGAATTCACGAGCACCGGGGCGGATCACCCGCCACGCCGCCCGGTGCGCGGCGACCGAGATCCGCGCCGACTGACGCATCAGCTTCAACTCGGCCCGCGACTTGATCAGGCGCAACTCATGCAGCAGGCTGCCGAGCGCCGAGATCTCATGTGGAGGAACGACGCCCCGACGAACCTCGGCCCGCACCCGGTTGACCCAGCCGATCAATCGCTGATCGAAGTCGGGGTCACGACCAAGATGGTAGTGAATGCGCGTCCGGCCTTCGATCAGGCCCGGCAGGATGTCGTCGAGATCGCCGATCGGATAGGCATCGTCGAGTCCATAGTGCTCGACTGCGCCTTCCAGTCCGGCACGCGGGCCGTCCCAGCGCTCTCGTTCGAGATCGCGCTCGCGGCAGAACAACAGCGCCTCACCGGCGGCGCGTCCGGGGATCAGCACCAGGACGGCGTCGGGCTCAGGGAAACCGCACAGATAGTGGAAGTCGCTGTCTTGCCGATAGGGGTGGAAGGTGTCGTTGCTGCGCACGCATTCCGGTGCCGCCGGCACGATGACGATGGCATCCTCGCCAACCAGCTGCATCAGCTGACGGCGACGGCGCGCGCACTCGACGACCGCCGCTTTCGCGCTCGCGGCGGTCGGCAACCAGAGTCCGGAATCGGCAACTGCCATGGCGTCAGTGCTGCGTCGGTGCCGGCTGTGGCCGGCTTTGCAGGGCTTCCTGACGCAGCACCATCACCGCAATCCGGACGTATTCGAGGATCTCGGCGAACGCGGCCTCGTCTTCCTCGGTCTCTCCGGCTTCGTAACCGAAATGAGCGATTCGATCGAGGTCGCGCAAGGCTTCGATCGCCTCGTCCGGCAGCTTGGCCTGTGCGGCGCCCAGTCCGTAGCCGCCAATGAAGGCGGCACACCAATCGGCCAGAGCCTCGACTCGCTCGGCCATCGCATCCTCGTCGCCCGGCAGCAGCGGCGTGAACCGCAATTCGAAATCGTCCAGCGCCTGCATGGTGTCGTGGCGCAGGCCTTCCAGCTGCCTGCCAGCCTCGTCATCCAGGCCGTCGGCATCGATGCGCAACTGCTCCAGCCAACGACCGGGCAGCGGCACGCCGCCGGCGCACAGGTAGCCGCACAGGCCGCCATGGACCTCGGCCGGGCTGGCGCTGACGACAGCCAGTCCAGGTTTCAATTGCGTATAGCTGACTGCGTAGGGTTCGTTCACTTGCCATCCATCGTGTCCACCGCGGCGCGCCCGAAGCCAGCAATCCGCCAACACTCCCCACCGTCCCGCGGCACTGCACCGGCGCAGCCGGAACGGCTCCGCGCCCGATTCCGGAACAGGCGCCTCGACGCCTCAGCCGGCTTGACCGCGGACAGGGGCCGGGTACGGGGGCAGGAAATGCAGGCAGCGGCGCGCCCGCACCGCCAGTGTGTCACAACCCGGCTCAAGTAGCAGCGCGTTGACCCGGAGCGCCGACGCTGCCTATGCTTGCTGGGGCCCAGCCTGGCATGAAGGCGATGTCGACCGAACCGGAAGTGCGCGATCTGATCGACCAATTGGCCGGGCGGCTGGACTCGCTGGCGGCCGCCTGCCGGCGCCTGCGTGAGGAAAACCGCGTACTGCGCGCCAGTCAGGAAGCCTGGACGTCCGAGCGTGCCGCCCTGCTGGCGAAAAACGAGCAGGCGCGTGCCCGAGTCGAGGCGATGATCTCGCGATTGAAGCAGCTGGAGAATCATCCGTGAGCGAAGGCTCGGGCAATACCGTCAGCGTCCGCATTCTCGATCGCGACTATCTGGTCGCCTGTCCGCCGGGCGAGCGCGAAGCCCTGCACGCAGCCGCCCGCCTGCTCGACAGTCGACTGCGCGCCATGCGCGAACACAATCGCAGCGTGACGCTGGAACGGCTGGCAATCATGGCGGCTTTGAATCTGGCGCACGAGCAGCAGCAGCACAAGACGCGCGCGGATGCCGTATCAGGCGGTGTCGGCCAGGAACTGTCACGTCTGATCCAGCGTCTCGATCACGTTCTCGCGGAAGACTGAACATGATTTTTCAGCTCGCGTGCACATGCTCCTTGCGCGCCAGCGAAATGAGACTAGAATCAGAGTCGGGTGTCCTCTGCGGTGTCCGGCAACACACTTCATTATTGCCTTGACCCGTTAAGTCGACCCTTAGGGACAGCGATAGTTGGGTGCCTGTGTGCAGGTCCGCCTCTGAAGCGGAAAGCCTAAAGGCTTCATGAGCTTTCCCCCCTGTTTTCAGGGATCAAGGTCGTCGATGTGTACCGGCATGGTGGAGGATACCTTTCTCTTTGACCCGCGCGCCGACAAGAGCGAACTGCGCCGCCGCTTGCGTCGGCTGCGTCGCGAATTGTCGCCGCAGGTTCGCTCGGCCGCGGCCGAGCGCGTAGCCGCGTCGATTCTAGAGCGCCTGCGCCGTGAACGCTGGCGCCGGATCGCGGCCTATGCCGCGGTCGCGTCCGAGCTGGACCTGTCGCCGTTGTTCGCGCGACTGCCCGACGATATCGAACTGCATCTGCCGGCGATCGACGATGGCGCGATGCATTTTCGTCGATGGCGCTCCGGCGATCCGCTGGTCCCGGGCCACCATGGCATCGCCCAGCCAGCCGACGGCGCTGCGGTAGTCGACCCGGCTCGGCTGGACGGCGTATTCCTGCCCTTGCTCGGCTTCGATCGCCGCGGCAACCGGCTCGGCAGCGGTGCCGGCTACTACGATCGCAGCTTCGCCTTGCGCCTGAACCAGCCGCCGCCACCCCGGCTGATCGGTGTCGCTTTCGCCTTGCAGGGGATCGCCGAGCTGCCGTGCGAAGCCTGGGACGTGCCGCTCGACGCGATCGTCACCGAAGACGTGTGGCTCGACTTCGCCGACGCCTCGATTTGACCGGTTGGCTCCCGGC
>CAZFUH010000416.1:0-3275 GCA_964522235.1 uncultured Rhodanobacteraceae bacterium | reverse complement strand
GCTTCCAGATGCCGGCACGCGATGGTCTCGTAGGCCTCGCCGCGCGGGTTCATGGGGTCCGCGCCGGCAAGCGCATGGTGTTTCTCGCCAATCCGTCCCGACAAGTGTCGATCTTCGCGGCTGGCGCCAAGCCCGATGTGTTCCCGGTCCTTGGGCTCGCGACAGACTCGCCCGTAACCGAACCCTTGTAGCGCCGAGCTTGCTCGGCGTCAGCGCTGCGATCGGAGCGCGCGGCCTGCCGGCCGCCACGCGAAGCAAGCTTCGCGCTACAGGTTCCGACCGGGATCCGCCCTGTCGTTGACCGGTCGGCGTCCATGCGCTCAATGAACCCAACCAGGAAGGTGTTGATCTGCGCCCGATGCCCTAAGGGCGCGGCCGCTGTTGTTCATTGCGGATCGCCGAAATACAAGGCGCCCTCGACCGGTACCGGCACGCCATCGCGAAACCGCGCCCAGGCCAGTTGCCGGCGAACCTGTCGTGCGGCATCGACGCTGAGCTCGCCGGTGGCGCCGCTGATGAACGAGTGCGGGCGGTTCTGCAGCCAGTCGACATAGCCGAGCAGGCGATAGGCGTCCATTCCGAATGCGAACAGGCGCAGGGCCTGCCCTTGCAGGGTGCGTACGGTCGAGGCCAGTTCGGTGCGGCTGGGCACGCCGCCGACATTGCCGATCACCCAAGGCGCGTCGCTGAATTCAAGCCCATCCAGGTCACGGTCCAGGGCCGGCAGCGGGGCGCCGCCATAGACGCGCGACATGGCCAGCCAGGTGCCGCCGACGCCGGCAGCCTTGAGCTGCGGCACCAGCAACCGCGCCGGCTGCGCGTGGACGGCCAGGAACAGTCCGTCGATGTCGAGATTGCGCAGGCTCTCGGCGCGGCGGGTGAAGTCATAGTCGCCGCGCTCGATGCGGATGTCCTGCACGACTTCGCCGCCCATGCTCTCGAAATGATGGCGGAACGCCTGTGCCGAACGCAGGCTCCAGTCTTCCGACAGGGCGATGATGCCGGCGCGCAGCAGGCCCTGACGGATCAGGCGTTCGGCCGCGGCCACGGCCTCCTCATCGGGCAGCAGGCCGAACTGGACACTGCCCGGCGGCGGCGCGACACCATCGGCATGATTCAGCGCCAGCACCGGGGCCGGCAGGAAGGGTTCCATGAACAGGGTCGAGACCGCCTCGCGGGAAAGCGGGCCGACGACGCGTTCGGCACCCAGCTCCAATGCCTGATGGTAGGCAGCGACGACGCCGTGCTCTTCGCTGCCACTGTCGACGACCTCGATCTGCGGTCGCGGCTCCGGGCTGGCGAAGTAGGCGGCGAAGAAGCCGTCGCGAACGGCCTGGCCGGCGGCGGCGATGCGGCCGGTCAAGGGCAGGAGCAGCACCACTTTGCTGTACAGGGCACGGCCATCGCTGTCGGTCGGTGGTGGTTCGCGGGCGGCCATCGGGCTGCGGCCACCGGCGAGCAGGCGCGGCGGGGTGACGCCCTGGAGGCGCAGAGCGTCGTCGGCGGCGGTTTTCAGCGGGTCGTCGGGATCCAGGCCGGCGCTGGTGCGGTACAGCTCCTGCACCGGCACCGCGGCGAGCAGTTGCGCCAGCAGGTGGGTGACTTGATCGCGCTCGCCACCTTCGACCCAGGGCAACTGCGCGGCACGTTCGCGGGCGGCGTCGAGGATCTCGCCGCGCTCGGTAAAGGCTGCGGCACGCAGGCCGTGAAAGCGCGCAAGCAGGGAAGGGGGGACGCTGTCCGCTGGCACCGTCAGCAGGTTCATCGCGCTTTCGGGATCGCCGTCGCCGCGCAGCGCGACCTCGGCGGTCAGCAGGTCCAGGTGCAGCTGGTCGCTCGGCGTCAGGCTGCTGTGCAGAATCGAACTGGTGACCTGGCGCACCGATGGGTAGTCACCCAGCTGGCGATAGGCTTCGGCTGCGCGCAGCAGGTAGTGGTCGCGATGATCGTCACGCGCGCGCTCGGCGGCAGCCAGGTATTCGCGCGCGGCGGTGCGCTGGTCGCCAGCCGCCTCGGCTTGCTGCGCACGTTCGAGCTCGCTACTGCGAATGCCGGCGCCGCCAGCGCAGGCCGCGAGCATCGCTGCTACCACGAGTACGCCAGCGCGCGCGTTGTATGGGAGTATCCGCTTCATGTCCAGCCATTCTCCTGCCCGAACCGACATCATAGCTGAGCGCTTGGCGGATCCGATCGAACGCGCCTGTCTTTACGTGGTTGCGACACCGATCGGCAATCTTGAAGATGTCTCCGCGCGCGGCTTGCGCGTGCTTGCGCAAGTCGATCTGATCGCCGCCGAGGACACCCGCGCGACCCGAGTCCTGCTCGACCGCTATGGAATTTCGACGGCGATGCAGGCGCTGCACGAGCACAACGAGGCGTCGATGGCATCGCGCCTGGTCGAACGGGTCCGTGCCGGCGAGGCGATCGCCCTGGTCAGCGATGCCGGAACGCCGTTGATCAGCGATCCCGGTTTCCGGTTGGTTGCGGCGGCGCGGGCCGCGGGTGTGACCGTGCGTCCGGTGCCGGGTGCCTGTGCCGCGATCGCGGCGTTGTCGGTAGCCGGCCTGGCGTCGGACCGGTTCTGTTTCGAAGGCTTTCTGCCGAATCGTTCGTCGGCGCGGCGCGCACGGCTGACCGAGTTGGCTGGCGAGACGCGTACCCTGGTGTTCTACGAGTCCGCCCATCGCATCGCCGACAGCATCGACGATCTGGTCACGGTGTTCGGCCCTGGCCGAGCGGCCGTGCTGGCGCGCGAGCTGACCAAGCGTTTTGAGACCGTGCTCGGCGACGACCTGGGTACGATCGCCGCAGCGATCGCTGCCGATGCCGATCAGCGCCGGGGCGAGTTCGTCGTCGTCGTCGCCGGCAATCCCGAACCGCAGGCGGCGCAAATTGCCCACGGCCAGCGCCTGTACGCCGCCCTGGTACGCGAGTTGCCGCCCAGCCGGGCGGCGCGGATTGCGGCCGAGATCAGCGGGGCACCCAAACGCGCGCTGTATCTGCCCGACGTTCGTAGCGAGTGAATCGACAAGCCGCTCCCGCTCCCGTCGCAACCCTGCTGTCTGTTGTAATGCGCAACTTGCTGCGCTTTGCGGCCGCCAGGCCGGGCGCTCCGCCCGCACCCCGGCAATGAGTAAGCTCGATGCTCCAACAACGTGAAGCGTCGGATTTCGGCAAGACTCACAATGACCGGGGTCGCAGGCTGTCGTTTCGCGGCGGCCTTCAGTATCCTGCTGCCAGGAGTCGGCCGGACGGTCGCCGCCGCGAAAGCGTCG
>CAZFUH010000415.1:0-3279 GCA_964522235.1 uncultured Rhodanobacteraceae bacterium | reverse complement strand
TGCCGTTCGGCCTGAACAGCCAGGAGATGAACGGCTGGCTCTACCATGGCGGCGGCCTGGAACTCTGGCGGGAACTGTACGCGGGCTTCGGCCTGGTGCCGTTCCCGGCCGGCAACACCGGCGTGCAAATGGCTGGCTGGTTCAACCGCGAGATCAACAGTGTCGCCGATCTGCGGGGCCTGAAGATGCGTATCCCCGGCCTCGGCGGCGAGGTGCTCGCGCGCGTCGGAGGCGTGCCGGTCAACCTGCCCGGCGCCGAGCTGTTCACCGCCTTGCAGACCGGCGCGATCGACGCCGCCGAGTGGGTCGGTCCGTACAACGATCTCGCCTTCGGGCTGCACCGCGCCAGTCGGCGCTACTACTATCCCGGCTGGCAGGAGCCCTGCGCGACGCTGGAGGCGATCGTCAACAAGGCGGCGTTCGACGCCCTGCCCGAGGATTTGCAGGCCGTGGTCGAGAGCTGTTGCCGAGCGATCAATGACGACGTACTGGCCGAGCTGACGGCACAGAACGGCCAGGCGCTGAAGCAGCTGATCGAACAGCATCAGGTCGATGTCCGACCGTTGCCGGACGAGGTGCTGGCGGCGCTGAAACAAGCTTCGGAAACGGTCATCGCCGAAATCGCCGCCCGCGATCCATTCACCCAGCGCGTGCTCGACTCTTATCGCAGCTTCCAGACCAGCGCCGCCGGCTGGCACCGGATCTCCGAGCTGCCGTACTACCTCGCCCGCGACCGCAACGACGGCTGAGCTCTCGGACCCGCCATCCAACGAACGAGGTTGCCATTAGTCCAACCGGCAAGGAGAACCCAAACCGACACAGAGCTGTGAAGTTTCCATAATCTTGCCTATTTGGTCGAGCGAGGAAATTCATATACCGTAACTTTCGACCGGCTTCTGAGAGGCCTGACACACGCACCAACCGGATGTCCAGGCCGCGCGCTGACGGCCAGTTTCGAAGAGTCGTTTGTTCATTGGCTTTATTCAATGACGAAGAGGGGTATTGGCGAAGCTTGTGGCTGGTATCGTCGATGTTGGCACTCGCCGGCCTGATCGTCGTCGCGCTCGATGCACGAGCGGGCGAGCCGCCCGAAATCTTCACTGTCGTTCTGCTCGATCCGCCAGCATCGCCACCGGGGGGACCATATCGGCAGACATTCACCGTCGCGCTCAATATGGAGACGCTGCGCGCACCGGCGCAGCAACTCACACTAAATTAGCCGGGACGCGATCCGGAAACTGTCGAATTGAAGCATTGGGAGCCACGTCGCGGCTACATCCAGATCCCGGATCCAAATGACCCGACGGGACAGAACAGCATCACCATTCCGGACCCAAGCGCCGAACCGGAGGAATTCTGGTGGCGCTGGTATGGCAAATCCGCAAACTACACGGTGGCACTCACCACCGTCGACGGCATCGTCTCCGGCCGAATCGCAAGCGCTGCCTACCGCTATGCCGTGGAACCGTATGGCAACGGCACTACCCGGCTCGGATGGGTCAACAGCGACTTCTGGCGGACCCATCCAGACGACAACGTGACGGAGCGTGCCGCATCTACGACAACTGCCCGCTCCGCATGGACCCAAGCGGTTGCCGCTGCTGGCCAACCCAGTGATCGGGGTGTTGGCAACTGGGACAGAACCTGTTCTGGCACGGTGCCTGAAGGACCCGTTGTCATCGATGTTCTGCTGCTCTACACAACGGGGATTCTCAATCGATGCGGTGGCAACACGTCGGCTGTCCATTCCTACCTGGCGTCGGCGATGGACGACGCCAATCAAGCACTTCGCGATAGCGGAATTCAGAATGTGGTGTTCTCGCCGCGGGGGCCGGAATTTCTGCCTCACTCAACAAACCCACCGCTCAACTATGATCTGGCCGATATTCGGCTCGCGCTTTGGCGAGCAGCAGGCGTAGAACGGTTCGATGATCCACCATACTATACATTTCCCGGAAATTCCTACATCGCGGGACGACGGGACGCGATGTGGGCCGATGTCGTCGCCGTCGCTCGCGCGGATCTCTCCGGTCAGCAAAGCTGTGGTGTATCCTTCATAAATCGGCATGTCATCAGCCACGACTATCCGACCGAACCCGGCCCAGACTTTGCGAAATTCGCCTATCTGGTCTTCGACCCACGGTGCAACGCTGATCGCTTGAACCTCACGCACGAATTGGGCCACCAATTGGGCCTGGAGCACGATCCGACCAACTACGACGGCTACAAGCACGCTGGGATCCAGCCATCCTGTCCTTGGTCATACGGCCACAAGCGCAGCGTCGGCGATCCGCGCTTCCGATTCCGGACGGTGATGGCCTACTGGCAGAACCAGCTTGGCAATCCCGGCGGTCCACCCGACTGCGACGGCGACACCAACTGCCCGCTGATCGATGCCTTTTCGACGCCACTGTTAGAATGGGCGGGCGAGTCCGGGGCCGGCGGAAAGCTGCCGTTCGGATTGCAGCCGATCGGCACGGTGACTGGGGCTTGGCCGATCGGCGTCGCAGTACAAACCAGCTCCCAGCGCCGGGCCAACAATGCCGATACCATCCGGCGTGTTGCGCCGAGCGTGCAAGACTATCGCGCCCGTCCCGATTCGATCTTCGCTCATGGCTTCCAGTAGATCCCTGCTCGCCGCCTTGGCCCTGCTGTTCGGTGCCCAGGGGGCGCAGGCGCTCGACCCACAGGCGCCGGTGCTGGTTTCGGTACGCTGGGACACTGGCGCGCCGTTCGCCGGGGTCTGCGGCGGACCGAGCTTCAGCGCAAACAACCGCTTTCTTGCCTTCGGCTGCCAGGCTGGCGACCTGGTGCCCGGCGACAACAACAACCGCACCGACAGCTTCGTGCTCGATCGTCAGACCGGCGTGATCGAGCGCGTCAGCGTGTCCAGCACCGGGCAGGAGATGCCATACAACAGTCTCGGCGGTTTCGCAGCCGACAGCGGTCTGCTGGTCGCCTTCCCGGCCAGCGGACCGTTGCATCCTGACTATGGACCGCCGCCACCGCTGGATTTCGGACACACCGCCGTCTACCTGCGTCGCCGCGCCACCGGCGAGACGGACCTGATCACCCGAGACGCGTTCGGTCAGGCGCTGACCAGCAGCGTGAGCTTGTATGACGCAAACTTTTCGCGCAGCGAGATTCTGATCACTTATCCCGGCGACATCCGTACCGGGCCTCACGCGAGCATCTTCACAATTGCTGCACAAATGTGGGTGAAAAACTGGATGACGGGGGCAGTCGAACTAATCTCTCCAACGCTTGGGGGCGAGCTGT
>CAZFUH010000414.1:0-3280 GCA_964522235.1 uncultured Rhodanobacteraceae bacterium | reverse complement strand
GCAGCTCCTCTCCATACAGATCGTAGGGAATCTCGCCGCCATGACTGGCAGCAGCAGCTAGCAACAGCGCCAAGGCCAATGGCAAGGCAGTGCATCGGGACGAAAGCATGGTCATGGCAACGCTCCTTGAACGACGTGATGCCGGAGTACGCGCAAAATCCGTGCCATCGGGCACGGAACAATCTCGTGCGATGGCGATGAAATCCATCACGTTGACGACACCTCCAACGCCGCTACCGACAATACCTGGCTCCGCACTCATCCCCTCCAGGAGCCCCGGTCGCGGGCGCCACCATCGAGCCTGCGGCGATTTCACCAGTTTGGGAATGCAGTCGTCCTGGATTCGGGAAAAAGCATGGGCGGCCGCGACGGTTCCCATCAGCCCGAACACTTGGACACAAAAAAGCCCGCGTTTTCGCGGGCTTTGAGACTGATTTTTCTGGTCCGACTGGATATGGCTGGGGGACTAGGATTCGAACCTAGATAAACGGAGTCAGAGTCCGTTGTCCTACCGTTAGACGATCCCCCAACGAGAATCGGTGTCCAGCATACCCCAAGCTTGCTGCAGCGTTGCCGGCGCGAGCCGGCGACGCCGTCAGCGCATCAGCGCTTGGAGAACTGGGTGGCGCGGCGGGCTTTGTGCAGACCGACCTTCTTGCGCTCGACCTCACGGGCGTCGCGGGTCATGAAACCGGCACGGCGCAGATCGCCCTTCAGGTCGACGTTGTACTCGACCAGAGCGCGGGCCAGGCCCAGACGGATTGCGCCGGCCTGACCGGTGATGCCGCCGCCCTCGACCGTGACGTACGCGTCGAAGGTATCGGTGCTCTTGGTCAGCTCCAGCGGCTGGCGCACGATCATGCGTGCGGTCTCACGGCCGAAGAACTCGTCGAGCGGCTTGTTGTTGACCGTGATCTTGCCGTTGCCGGGGCGCAGAAAGACACGCGCCGCGGACGATTTGCGCCGGCCGGTGCCGTAATACTGGGTGGTTGCCATCGATGGGTTCCTTAGATCTCGAGCGGCGCGGGCTGCTGTGCCGAATGCGGGTGCTCGTTGCCGGCATAGACCTTGAGCTTCTTGAACATCGCCCGGCCGAGCGGATTCTTCGGCAGCATGCCCTTGACGGCGATCTCGATCGCGCGTTCGGGATGCGTGGCCAGCAGGTCCTTGAGGCTGGTCGTCTTCAGGTTGCCGACGTAGCCGGTCACCCGATGGTACTTCTTGTCATCGAGCTTGTTGCCGGTGACGTGGATCTTTTCGGCATTGACCACGACGAGGTAGTCGCCGGTATCGACGTGCGGGGTGTAGATCGGCTTGTGCTTGCCGCGCAGGCGGCGCGCCAGCTCGCTGGCGAGACGACCAAGCGTCTTGCCGTTGGCGTCGATCAGAAACCAGTCGCGCTTGACGGTCTCCGGCTTCGCGCTGATGGTTGTCATGACAGCTCCGAACGGGAATCGCAGAAAAGGCGCGGGATGATAGCGGCGAATTGCTGCCGCTGCAAGCCCTGGCCGGGGTGAGAACCCCGGACCCATGCCGGCCGGATAGCATAGCAGGCATGAGCGAAATCCGCCGATCAATCGCCTTCGCCTGCCGGTGCATGGTCCGCGGCCGGTGCCTGCCAAGCGGCCCGATCTTCCTAAAGACACGGCCTGAATCTGAAGGGCGGCACACCGACGCGGGTGGCATCGCCCGGCCTGAACGTCAGCGATGATGGCTCGATTGCCGACTGCCGCCGGCCGGCAGCGGTCGTACAATCCCGGTTCTGCATCCTGCTGAACCCCTGACCCGGCCTCTGTCTGCGATGAACATCCCCGCTAGCCCCGAACGATCGTGGAGTGACCGCTGCCTGATCGAAGTCGAACGCGCGTTGCGCACCCTGTTTGCCGATCCGGTCGCCGAACGCGCGAACCCCGCCGGCGATCTGCCGCCGACGCCGCTGGACGAGACTCAGCGTCGGCATCTGGCCGGCCTGATGCGGATCAACCACGTCGGCGAGATCTGTGCCCAGGCTCTGTATTCAGGCCAGTCGATCACCACCGCAGACCCGGCCGTGCGCGCGCATCTGCTGGTCGCCGCGCAGGAAGAAACCGATCACCTGGCCTGGTGCGCTCAGCGTCTGGAGGAACTCGGCGACCGACCGAGCGTATTCAACCCGTTGTGGTATGGCGGCGCGTTCGCGATCGGGGCCGCGGCGGGCGCGCTTGGCGATCCGCTCAGCCTCGGTTTCGTGGTCGAAACCGAGCGCCAGGTCGAGGCCCATCTGCAAGATCACCTGGAGCAGCTGCAACCCGATGACGAACGCAGCCGACGCATCCTGGCGCAGATGCAGGCCGACGAGGCTCGCCACGCCCAGGCCGCGCAGGCCGCAGGCGGTGTCGAACTGCCGCGGCCACTGCCAACCCTGATGGCGCTGGCGTCGAAGGTCATGAAGGCGGTGGCATACCGGCTTTGACCGGACTCGGCCTCGGCACCGGGCACGAGCGCAGCCGTGGCGGCGGCGAACGACGTCCGTCGCTATCGCGGCCCAATGCTCGCCGCCCTACTGCCGCGTCGATGCCGTGATTGCCGAAAGCGGATGCTTTCGGCAGTGCCTCGGCTGCCTCGGGAACGGTCGACTGCTACAGCAGGTTGCGGCCGTGGAACAGCTCCTCAATCTCGACCTTGACCCGCTGTTCGATCCGCAGCCGATCCTTGAACGACAGGTCCGCCGCGCGCGATTCGAACAGGTAGGTGTCGAGATCGAAGTTCTTGATGTGCATCTTCGTGTGGAAGATGTTTTCCTGATAGACGTTGACGTCAAACATCTCGTAGCGACTGCGGATGCTGCGCGACAGGAAGTCCTGGATCGAGTTGACTCGGTGATCGATGTAGTGCTTCTTGCCCTTGACGTCGCGGGTGAAGCCACGGACCCGGTAGTCCATGATCACGATGTCGGACTCGAAGCTCTCGATCAGGTAGTTCAACGCCTTCAACGGCGAGATCACGCCACAGGTGGCGACGTCGATGTCGGCACGAAAGGTCGCAATACCATCATGCGGGTGGGTTTCCGGATAGGTGTGGACGGTGATGTGACTCTTGTCCAGGTGAGCGACGACGCTGGCCTCGCTCGGCGCCTCACGCACCGCGCCGGCGACCACCTGGCCGGCCGCTTTCTTGTCGATCACCGGCTCTTCGGAAATCAGAATCGTCACCGATGCGCCCTGGGGATCGTAGTCCTGGCGCGCAATGTTGATGATATTGGCGCCGATGATTTCCGCGACGTCGGACAGGATCTGGGTCA
>CAZFUH010000413.1:0-3283 GCA_964522235.1 uncultured Rhodanobacteraceae bacterium | reverse complement strand
TGGGCTTTCGCGGCTTCGTCGTCGGCGACTGGAACGGCCACGGCCAGGTTCCCGGTTGCAGCAATACCGATTGCCCGCAATCGCTGGCGGCCGGCCTCGACATGTACATGGCTCCGGACAGTTGGCAGGGTCTGTACGAAAGTTTGCTCGCGCAGGCGCGCTCGGGGGCGATCAGCAGCGCGCGCCTGGACGACGCGGTGGCGCGCATTCTCCTGGTCAAGCTGCGCCTGGGCCTGTTCGACGCACCGCCGCCATCGCAGCGCGCGCTCGGCGGTCGCTTCGAGCTGATCGGTCATGACCAGCACCGTTCGCTGGCCCGACAGGCAGTGCGCGAATCTCTGGTGCTGTTGAAAAACCAGCGCGGCCTGCTGCCGCTGCGCCCGGATCTGCGCATCGGTATCGCCGGCGACGGCGCCGACCATGTCGGCAAGCAGAGCGGCGGCTGGACCTTGACCTGGCAGGGCACCGACACCGATCCAGAACATTTTCCCGGCGCGACCTCGATCTGGGCCGGGCTGCGCGAGCAAATCCAGGCTGCCGGCGGCAGTGCCGAGCTGGCAATCGACGGCCAGTTCGAGCGCCGACCGGAGGTCGCCGTCGTGGTCATCGGCGAAGATCCCTATGCCGAGTTCCAGGGCGACCTGGAGCATCTGGGCTACCGGCCTGGCGACGATCGCGATCTGGCGCTGATCCGGCGTCTGCGCGCGCAGTCGATCCCGGTCGTCACCGTGTTCCTGTCCGGCCGGCCGTTGTGGCTGAATCGCGAGATCAACGCCTCGAACGCATTCGTTGCTGCCTGGCTGCCCGGCTCGGAGGGCGGTGGCATCGCCGATGTCCTGCTGCGCGATGCCGATGGCGAAGTCCAGCATGACTTCCACGGACGCCTGCCGTACGCGTGGCCGCGGACCATCGACCAGTCGCCGCAACGAACTGGCGAAGCGGACTACGACCCGCTGTTCCCGCTCGGTTACGGACTGAGCTACAGCGAGCCGACCGAACTGGCCGAACTCGATGAAGATCCCGGCCGGGAACTCGACACCGGTCCAGCCGGGCTGTTTTTCGGCCGTGGCGAGCTCGCCCGAGGCTGGCAGATGCGGCTGCGCGCCGCCGACGGCACATTCCTGGCGGTCGCCGCCGCTGGCGCCAGCGCCAGCAGCGATGACGGACTGCAACTGCGCCGGGTCGATCACCAGGCGCAAGAAGACGCGCTGCGCCTGGATTGGCACCGCGACGGCGGCGTCTTCGGCCTGCACACACAGACGGCCACCGATCTCAACCGCGAGACCAATGGCGACGTCGCCCTGTTGCTGACGCTGCGCCTGGAATCGCCCGTCGTAGCCCCGGTGCAGCTGGGCGTGAGCACACCCGATGGCAGCGAGACCTGGCTGCCGCTGCATCCGTTGCTGGCCGGGTTGCCGGTCGACCAATGGCATCGGATCTCGATCATGCTCAAGTGCTTCCAGGCCGCCGGCAGCGACATGAGCCGGGTCGACGGCATCGCCCTGTTGCGTGCAAACGCCGGGCAGGCCGTTTCGCTGTCGCGAATCGAACTGGGCTCGGAAAGCGGGCATCGATTGAGTTGCACCGGCCGCTGATCGTTCGCGGCCATTGTCGTCACTGCACCATTGAAGTTAGAAGGCCATGAACCACAACCCTCGTCGCACCGACCACTACCCAAGGTCGTTACGACGGACCACCACCCAACGCGATCGGATCAAGCCCACTGGGAGGGGCGATCAATGAACAGCAACCGCACACAACCTACCGTGATCGCGACCGCGATCGCCCTGGCGCTTGGCCTGATGGCTTCGGCACCCACCCTGGCGCAATCGGACCAGGACGAATCGCAGGACGACGAGACCCGGATGCAGCGATTGGACACGGTGACCGTGACCGTCGAACGTCGCGAACAGGATCTGCAAAGCTATGCCGGCACCGCCCAGGCTCTGAGTCAGGAGGATCTGCGCGGTCTCGGCATCAACAATGAGTTGCGCAACATCCAGATCGCCATTCCGGGCATGAGCATCGCCAACCAGGAAGGCAATGTCGAGATCTTCATCCGTGGCGTCGGCTCGGCCAACAACACCGAGCTCGGCGACCCCGGTTCGGCGCCGCACCTCAACGGCGTCTATATCCCCCGCCCGCGCGGCCTGGGCGGCATGTTCTACGACCTCGACCGCGTCGAGGTGAACAAGGGGCCGCAAGGCACCCTGCGCGGCCGCAATGCCCTCGGTGGCACCTTGAACATCGTCACCCGCCGCCCGGATCTCGACGAGGTCAATGGCTATGTGCTCGGCGAGCTGGGCAGTCGGGACCATCTGGCCGGCGAGTTCGGCGTCAATCTGCCGATCGGCCAGCTCGCCGCGGTCCGTATGGCCGGCTACTATCTGGACAAGGACACGGCATTCCGAAACGTCGGCGACCCCAGCCTGAAGCCGGCCGGCATCCAGGAAGAGAAAGGCGCGCGCCTGTCGTTCCTGTACCAGCCCGATGACGCCTTGTCGGTGTTTGTGATGGCCGACATCGGCCAGGAGGGCGGTACCGGCTATCCGGGCGCCAACATCTACGGCGCCGCCCGCGAAGGTTTCGATCCGGACGATTTCGATCTGCGCCGGGTCACGTACTATGGCGCCCAAGGCGAACTGGATTCGACCAACTGGGGCCTGCAAAGCCAGGTCAGCTACGACTTCGGCCCGGTCGAACTCGACTACAGCGGCAGCTACCGCGATCTCGACTACTGGCAGATCAACGCCAACAGCCATGGCACCGACTGGCCGGGCCGCGACCTGACACCGCGACCACCCGGCTCCGGCGACACCGATCTTGATGATTACGACCTGTATTCGACCAATTACTGGGAGAGCCAGTCACAATCACAGATTCACGAGCTGCGCCTGTCCTCGTCGGAGTCCAGCCGCCTGTTCTGGACCGCCGGCGGCTTCTACTTCAACGAGAAACAGAAGGTTGGCCTGTTCTCGCTGGCCGACAAGGGCGTGTTCTATTCCGGCACCGAATTCTCCATGCCCGACGTTCGCGGTCGCTCCTGGGCCTTGTTCGGCGATGGCACCTATGACGTGACCGATCGCTTCCGGCTCAAGGCCGGCCTGCGCTACACCGACGAGGAGAAGTCGCGCTACGGAATCGGCGGCAACTGGACAATCGGGCTCGGCGCCGAGAACGGCTGTTGTTTCTCGACCCGATTGGGCACGCCGGGGTTCCTGCCGGCATTGACCCGACGTCCGAACTTCGACGTCACCGGTCTCAGCACCCCGGCCGATTTCGC
>CAZFUH010000412.1:0-3291 GCA_964522235.1 uncultured Rhodanobacteraceae bacterium | reverse complement strand
ATCGGGGCCGAAGACCAAGCGAGAAGGGTGCGAAACTTCCGGCGCACTACACTAATTTGGTCGGCGTCCGCGCCGATTCGGCTCCGGCGCGCCGCCCGGAGCAACCCGGAAACGGTGGCGCCTAGACGATGCCGAGCCGAGGCCGCCGGGCACTGATCGCCGCATTGCTGACGCTGTCGATCGCGTTTGGCCTGGTCATGGCCGTGCGTTGGCTGCTCGGCCCGGAAAATCTGGCGCGGGTGATCAGCGCCTGGGTCGAACGCGAATGGCAGGCGCAGCTGAGCTTGCGCGAGGCGCCCGGGGTCCGCCTGATTCCGCGCCTGCAATTGAGCCTGCGCGGTGTCCAGTTGCAGCGCGATGGCGCCAGCATCGCCACCGCCGAAGAGCTGAACATCGCCCTGCCCTGGTCGACCCTGTGGTCGGGCACGATTCGCGTCGAGAGCCTGGGATTGCGCCGACCGGTGCTGAACTGGCCGGAACTGGCCAAGCTGATGGCCGATCTTGGCGAGGCCGAGACCGGGCCAAGGGCGCCGAGCCTGCCGGAGATCGAGGTCGGCCTGCGCATCGAAGACGGCGAGCTGCACTCGGGGCCAGGCGCTGAGGATTGGCACCTGGACCGGATCACCCTGGTGACCACGCCCTTGCTCGACGGCCAGCGCTTCCATCTCGATGCCGGCGCAAGGGTGCGCGGTCGGGAATCGCGCTCGCTGTCCTTGACCCTGCGCACGATACCGCGCGCAAGCGCACGCGAACTGGCCTTGGACGAAATCAGCGCGCGCCTGGTCGTCAGCCCGGATCAGGCGCCGCTGAACGATGGCATGATCGTCGAAATCAGCGGCGAGCTGCTGTTCGATGCCCGCGGTCCGGCCCGGATCGATCTCGACGGCCGGCTGCCGGGATGGCCGGACTGGCTGCCAAACCTGCTGGACTTCCGCAGCAACGAAGTGGTCGAGCTGGTCGTGCGCTGGCTCGATGACGATGACGGGCCGATCCTGGTCGCCAGCCTTGGCCAAGGCGAGCAGGTTCTCGAAGCTCGCCTCGATGGCCACGATCTCAACGCCGCCCTGGCCGTGATTGACCGGCCGCTGGCGGCGTTGCTGGCGCTGCGCGGGCAATGGCGCTTGAACACCCTGCGCATCGGCGACTTCAGCTTCGAAGGCCTCAAGCTCGAGGTCAGCGACGGGACGCGGCAAGACCCCGCCGGTGACTGATCCGCTAGCGCAATTCGCCGACCACCTGCTGGCCTGGTATGAAGGTCACGGCCGTCGTGATCTGCCCTGGCAGCATCCGCGTTCGCCGTATCGGGTATGGCTCAGCGAGATCATGCTGCAGCAGACCCGTCTGGCCACCGCCCTGCCCTATTTTCAGCGCTTCATCGCCGAACTGCCGGACCTGCCGACGCTAGCGCAGGCGCCACTGGATCAGGTCCTGGCTCTATGGTCCGGCCTTGGCTACTACAGCCGTGCGCGCAACCTGCACGCGGCCGCGAGGCTGTGCGTGCAGCGGCATGACGGCGAGCTTCCGGACGACCACCAGGCCCTGATGGCCCTGCCCGGCATCGGCCGTTCCACCGCCGGCGCCATCCTCGCCCAGGCCTGGGGCCGGCGCGCGCCGATTCTCGATGGCAATGTCAAACGCGTGCTCTGCCGCAGTCACGGCATCGATGGCTTTCCCGGCCTGCCGGCGGTCGAGAAACGGCTCTGGCAGCTCAGTCATGCCCTGCTGCCCCAGGATCGGCTGCCGGACTACACCCAGGCGATCATGGATCTGGGCGCGACCGTATGCAGACGCAGCAACCCGGACTGCGGCGCCTGTCCGCTGCGCGAGCACTGCCATGCCCTGTCTGCCGGCCGGGTCGCCGAACTGCCGGTGCCACGTCCACGCCGGCAACTGCCCGAACGTGGTGCCTGCTGGTTGCTGCTGCACGACGAGCACGGACGCGTACTGCTGCAGCGCCGGCCGGCACACGGCATCTGGGGCGGGCTATGGAGCCTGCCCGAATTCGACAGCCGCCAGGCATTGGAGACGGCGCTGGCGCTGGATCACGAGCACGTCGACCACCGCTTGCAGTCGTTGCCAACGGTCCGCCATGTCTTCAGCCATTTCGCGCTGACCGCACAGCCGTTGCGCTGCCTCAGCACCGGCGCGACCAGCATGGTGCGTGAGCACGATGACCAGCGCTGGTGGCATCGGCACGAACTGGAACGGCTCGGCCTGCCACAACCGGTGCGTCGTCTGCTGGCCGAGACGCTGCCGGCTTGACAGTACACTGGCTGCGACCCATGACACCGCTACGGAAGCAACCATGCGTACCGTCCAATGCGTAAAACTGCAACGCGAAGCCGAAGGGCTGGAGTTCGCGCCCTGGCCCGGGGAGCTCGGCAAACGCGTCTACCAGCACGTTTCCAAGCAAGCCTGGCAGGAATGGCTGGCGCACCAGACCATGCTGATCAACGAAAACCGCCTGTCGCCGCTGGATCCGAAGACACGCAGCTTCATCGCTGGCGAGATGGAGAAGTTCCTGTTCGGCGCCGGCGCCGACAAGCCGGCCGGCTATGTTCCGCCGGCCGACCACTAGCCCGCAATCGTATGCTCAACGGCGCTCGCGCAACGCGCGCACTTCCTGTCGCGCGGCACGCACGTCAATCGGCCGGATGCTCTGGATCCGACATGGCAGACCCTCGACGATGATGCTGTCGAAACGGGCCTGCAAGCTGCTGAGCGTGGTTTCGACGCCAATCGTCTGGACAAAGCGCAGACCCTGGCATGGCCCGGCAACCTCGATCAGATACCACTCGTTGAGCCGGTTTTCCAGGACCAGGCTTTGCTCGCCGATCGGCTGCCAGCCGCGCATCCGGAAACTGCGTACGCGATCGACCGGCTCGCCGGCATGACGCTGGTAGATCTCCAGCTCTTCCGCCGCGATCTGCCGGCGCTCCGGCGCACTGGCGCAGGCGGTCAAGCTCAGCGCGGCTGCGGCGGCGGCGAGCGCGATGAAGCGGACGAAGGTCGACATGACAGACTCCTTCTGGCGGCCCGGCAAGCGCCGGTGAGGTAAGCAATCTTGCCCTAAGGCGAATGAACCTGCGCCGACGTCGCAACCTGGGCAACAGCGGTTAAGCCGCGATCCAGCTTGACGGCCGAGCCCGGCCCGGTTTTAATACGCGGCTCCGCAGCGGCGGCCGTCCCAGGCTGCCCGAGCAGGTTCTTCGGCCAGGTAGCTCAGTTGGTAGAGCAGGGGACTGAAAATCCCCGTGTCGGCGGTTCGATTCCGTCCCTGGCCACCATCGA
>CAZFUH010000411.1:0-3302 GCA_964522235.1 uncultured Rhodanobacteraceae bacterium | reverse complement strand
GCTGCTGTTGCCGCTACTGGTCGCAGGCGCGGGCATCGCCGAGAGCCGCGACCTGTCGAAATATCCGCACCTCGAAGTGATCGCAGCACAGGCGGCTCTGCTTGGCCATGAACTTCACACGATGTACCCCTGAGCCGGGCTTGTTGCGATCAGTTGCCGTCGAAGCCGTCGGTGAACAGCAGGTCGGCGTCGACGGTGTGGAAGCGACGCGACACCCGCGTGATATTGCCCTGGCGGTCGGCGACCTCGATGAAGACGCGGGCGTCGACCAGGGTGTCGGGCAGCGGCGGATCGAGCGCAATTCGATAGCGACCGTCGCCGAGAGGCTCGGCCAGATCCGCCAGTTCGCTGCCGGCAGGCCGACTGGCAACCACGAACGAGGTCGTCACCGACAGGCTGGGCATGTCCAGGCCACTGTTGGCATCGGCGATTCCGAACTCGATCGTCGCCACCGGTCCGGTGTTGTGGTTTGGCCGCGGCCGACTGATGGTCAAGGTCGGCCGTTGCGCGTCCATGAACCAGCCGAGTGTCGAGTCGTGGCCCTCCTGTACGGTCAGGTCGATCGGGGCACCGAGATCGACCCAGCGTGCGAACAGCATTTTCTGATCGATGCTCAAGGCGGCAATGCCGCTGTCCGGCGGCGGCATGATCGTGCCGGTGAAATCGATGTCGGCGCGGTTCGGATCGGCGCCGGCCGGCAGGCTGGTCGGATCACCCGGCACCGATTCGCTGACATGGTCGGCGTTGCTCCAGCCATCCAGCCGCTCGCCGAAAATCTTCCAGATCAGCAGACTGCGCCGACTCTGAAACTTGCGTACATAGCGGCTGGCATTGTTGTTGCGCCAGGTACCGGTGCTGATCAGCGGAGCGTGGCCGAATTGTGCGCATTCGTCCGCTGCCAACCGCCGATAATCGCCGGGCGTCACCGGATCGCTCCAGTCGCAGCCGGCAACCAGGGCGGTGTCGCTGAGATCGAGATTGCCGGCATTGTCGCTGCCGTTATGACACTGCACGCAATGGCCTTGCAGGATCGGACGGATGTCGCGATAGAACTCGACATCGACCAGACTCAGCGAGCTGTCGATGACGATCGGATCGCCGGCACCGTTGCGACTCAACAGCGGCGTGGAAACCGACAGGTCGCGAATCGGGTAGCCCGCCTGGCTCGCCGCCGTGCCTTCGAACGGCAGCGGCTGCTGGCTATGGGCATGACAGCCGCCGCAGTCGACCCGCATCTCTCCGGGTCGAACCTGATGCCAGGTCTGCGCCATGTTCAGCACCAGGCCATTGCGGTCCAGGGTCTGGAAGGTGAACGGTGTATCGGCCGGCAGCTTGACCAGGAAGCTGGTGTCGGGATTGCCCTCGGCATCGAGCAGCGGCTGGCCACTGCCGTCGAGGTTACGCACGGGTAGTTCGCCGAGAATGCGCAGGCGCTCGTTGGCGTGGTTGTAAAAGCCGTTGAAGAAGCTCGCATTCGGGCCGTAACGCCGATCGGGAATGCCCTCCATCGCCAGGATCCGCACGGCCCAGATATCGGCATCATCGTACTTGCCGGCATCGGCACCCTGGTAGTTCCAGTTGCTCCACTCGTCGTTGCGATGGTTGCGGTTCTCAGCCGTGTTGAACGGCTCCAGACCGTCGAAGTTCGGCGAGCCGGCGTCGGGAAAGCTTTCGCGCTTGTACAGGCTCGACGTGCCGACCAGGCCGTATGGCGTGCCCGCCGGCAGCTGCGCATGCACGCTGCCATCATTCGGCAGCCAGGCCGGGCGGGCCGGCTCGGAAACGCCGTGGATCGCGCTGTACGGCACGACCGCGCGCGGCCACGCGGCATTGAAGCTGGAATCCTCGACCAGGGTCAGCAGTTGATCCCGATCCCACACCGGCTGACTGCCAACGACCAGATAGATGCCGCTGTCCGGATAGGGCAAGGGTGTCGGTCGGTTGAGCGTGTTCGCCGGACCCGGCGTCCACACCACGAGCAGACCGTTGTCGGGCGCAGCCGATGGATGGGTGAACTTGCCGACCCGGGTTCCGCCCGGGCCCAGCGGTGCCGCTTCGTCGTTGGCATGCGTCATCGGCGTCATCGCATAGTAGCCGCGCGGCGTGAACGGCATGCGGAAGGTGTGGATGCCGCCATTGGTCGCGGTGTAGTCGATCGGCGGATTCTCGTCCCGAAACGCGCTGTGAAAGGCCGGCTCGCCGACCGGGCGCTCACCGGGGAATGCATACAATGCGCCGAAGCCATTGTTGTTGAAGTTGTAGTACGCCTCGACGACGATCTCGCCGCTGCTGATCTGGGTCATGAAGTGAAAGGCGTCCGGCGCGGTCATGGCGCTGACCAGCGGTTCCCAACCGCGACCATCGGGCTGGATCGCCCAGATCGCCCATATCCGCCGGTCGCGCAGGCCCTGTGATTCGTAGCTGGAGAACATCAACCGGCCATCGCGCAGGATCGTCGGATGCAGGGCACTGCCGAGCGTCATCGGAGCGATCGCCTCGACGTTCTCGCCGTCGATGTCCATGACCAGCAGTTGCATGCTTGGCGTCGTAAACGGTCGGGTCGGCAACAGACCGTTGCGATTGCTGGAAAAGGCCAGCCGATTGCCCGGCAAAGGCATCGGACCGAGGTTGAGAATGCCGTAGCCCAGACGATTGAACCCGCTGGGCGGGTCGACCGGGTTGCTTTCGTCCCAGTTTCCCGAGCCGGTGTTCGGGGTGAACTCGCCGAACGTGAGCTGCTGGATCTGGCGCGTCGCCAGATGGATGCGAAAGATGTCGGCGCCGCGCCTGGACAAATTGTCGCGCTGGCTGTTCAACTGGCTGGGACGAAGATCGTGAAACAGGCTGTAGTAGATCCATTGGCCATCGAACGAGACGAACGGGTCGGTGACACTGCAATCGGTGCAGTCGACCAGCACCTCCTCCTCGCCATTGGCACGGCGCAGGATCAGGTCCGCGCCGGGATCGATGCGACCGGGATGGCCGATCTCGGGCCAGATGGTATTGATCAGATCGCCATGGCGCGGCTGACGCACATAGACGATGTCGAAGTCGACATTGCCGGCGGCGATGTCCGAAGCTGCCAAGAGCAACCCAAGCAGCCAAACCCGAGCTTGACGCATAGCGATGATCTCTCCCTGATCGTACGCTGGCTTCGACGCTACGCGATCCAGTCTTGGACCGGCAATCGCACCTGGACCGGCACTGCGAGCCCCGAACCTGAGGTCGAGGTCAGTCGCGGGCGGGCAGCGGTAAACGCCTACAGGCCGAACGTACTCCCACTCGTCACCTCCAGCAACTAG
>CAZFUH010000410.1:0-3303 GCA_964522235.1 uncultured Rhodanobacteraceae bacterium | reverse complement strand
CCCAGCGGATGGATCGGCGGTCGCAGCAGAAGGTTCATGAATAATGCGGGCTAGAGTGTGGACATCGACCGCGCATGCGATCCGGCCTCGGCCTGCGTACACTGTCGTCCTCGACAACGCCATCCCTACCGACAATGACCGAGCATGCCGCAGATGTCAGCACCGGCGCCCCGCCTACCGCGGTCACCCCCCAGCTCAATCCGATCGAGGCTCGCGTGCTCGGCTGTCTGATCGAGAAGGAGCTGACCACGCCCGAACAGTTCCCCCTGACCGCGAACGCGGTCGTCGTCGCCTGCAATCAGAAAACCGCTCGCGAGCCGGTCATGGACCTGGAGCCTGGCGCCGTCGGCCATGCCCTGCGCACGCTTGAAGACCATCGTCTGGTGCGCGTCATCCATGGCTCGCGTGCGCTGCGCTACGACCAGCGCTGCGACGACGTGTACGCGATCAGCCCCGAGCAACGCATCCTGCTCGCCCTGCTGATGCTGCGCGGACCACAAACGGCGGGCGAGCTGCTGCAACGTAGCGAGCGGATGCACCGATACAGCGACATCGATCAGGTGCGCACGATCCTGGAGCGCCTGGCGACCCGGGCACCCGCCATGGTCAGGCGCCTGCCGCGCGGCGGCGGTCAGCGCGAGGATCGCTATGTCCACCTCCTGTGCGGGGAACCATCGGCCGAGCTGCTAAGCACAAGTCCGGTGACACCGGCACGCCCGGCAGAGGGCGGGATGACGCCGGACCTGCTGGCGCGGATCGAGCGACTGGAAAGCGAATTGGAGGAGCTGCAGCAACGCATCGAGCAGCTCGCCGACCGGGTTGACCTGAAGCCCTGACCCCAGCCGTCGGCCGCGGCGTAAACGACCGCTGCTCCGGAAGATCATTGACGAGTGTCAATGGCCAGGACCGTCGGCAGCGGCGACACTTCCAGTCTCTACGCCAGACACCGGGAGTTCACCACCATGCCGCATATCGTGATTGCCGCGCTCGCGGTGCTGTTGTTCGCCGTCGTGCCCGCGCAGGCGCAACGGATCGAGGTCAAACCGGAAACGGTGCTTGCCGGCGAACCGGTACGCATCGTGCTCAAGGGCTTCGAGCGCAACGCTGAGATTACCTTGGTCGCCGAGCGACCGGTGCGCGGCTTCATGCCTGGCCAGCCGGTCACCCTGTACCGCTCCTCGGCGGTGTTTCGCAGCACCCATGTCGGCACACTCGATCTGGCCACGGCGCGGCCATTGTCCGGCGACTACCGAGAGCCGGACGTGCGCGGGCTGTTCTGGTCGATGCAGGCAAGTGACGAGGAAGCGCAGGCGGATTGGCCACTCGATGAAGTCCGCCTGCGCGCCGAGCACGACGGCGAAGTGCTGGCCCAGGCGCGCCTGCTGTTGAAGGAATCGCGGGCCGATCTGCGTACGATTCCGGTTTCGGCCGATGCCGGTCTCCCCGGCGCCATCCTGGTTCGTGCCGACGACGAGATCCGGCGGCCGGCGATCATCGTGCTCGGTGGATCCGAGGGTGGCGACTGGTTCGCACGTTCGATGTCGCCGCGCCTGGCCTCGTACGGATACGCCGTGCTCGGCCTGCCGTACTATGCCCCGCCGCAGATGCAGCGGCCGGAATTGGCGGGTCTGCCCGCGGACTTCGTCGAGATCCCGGTCGAGCGTCTGGAGCAGGCGCGCGCGTGGCTGCTCAGCCGCGACGACGTCAGCGCCGAACGGGTCGGTCTGTACGGTGTCTCCAAAGGCGCCGAATTCGTGCTGATCGCGGCCAGCCGCTATGACTGGATTGCCGCAGTCGCGGCGATCGTTCCCAGCGACGTCGTCTGGGAAGGCTTCGGCTTCGGCTATGCTGAACAAGGTACCCGACCGTCCTTTTCCTGGCAGGGCGAACCGCTGCCGTTCGTCCCCTACGACAATCTCGCCGGCGAATTCCAACGCGGCGACGGTCCGGCCATCTTGCGCCGAGCCCACGACCACGGTCGCACACTGCACGCACAACGGGTCGAAGGCGCACGAATACCGATCGAGAACTATCGCGGCGCCCTGCTCGTCGCCGGCGGCATGCTCGATGCCGTCTGGGGCTCCGGACCGATGGCGCAGAACATCGTCGAACGCCGCACCGCCGCCGGTCTGACCACGAACGCCGTGATCCGCTACGGCGCCGGCCATATGCTGACCGGCCACGGCTGGTCGCCGACCACGCAGAGCGTGACCGGGACGATGGCGATGGGCGGCGAGGCCAGGGCCAGCGCCCAGGCCCAGGCCGAGACCTGGGCCGCGACCTTGAACCTGTTCGAACAGGCGTTGCTGCCGCCGGCGATGCCCTAGCCCGCAGATTCGGATCAACGCAGAATTGGAGCGTTCCAACGGCGCCGGCCAACCTTCGGCACGGGCGCCGATTGCGCCGACGCGCTACCCTGCCCGGCCATTTCCCTGCGGAATCCCGCCCAAGGAGCCCTGATGCGCCTGAGCCCACCCCTGATCGCCGCCGGCCTGGCACTGGCCGCGGCAGCCGCCGCGCCTCCGGCAACGGCAGCCGAAACCGGCGCCGACAAGATCTTCGCCCTGCCTTATCTGATGCGCACCCTCGACAACGGCTTGCGCGTCATCGTCGTGCGCACCGACACCCCTGGCGTCGTCTCGTTGCAGATCCCGGTCCAGACCGGCTCGCGCAACGAGGTCGAGAAAGGCAAGTCCGGGTTCGCGCACTTCTTCGAGCACATGATGTTCCGCGGCACGCCGAGCTACCCGTCCGAAGCCTACCAGGGCGTGATCCAGGCCGCGGGCGGTGACCAGAACGCGTACACCTCATCGGACCTGACCAACTACCACATCGGCTTCACCACCGATGATCTGGAGAAGATCATCGAAGTCGAGGCCGACCGCTTCCAGAACCTCAGCTACAGCGAGGAGCAGTTTCGAACCGAGGCGCTGGCGGTCAAGGGCGAGTACCTGAAGAACTACTCCAACCCGATGCTCAAGGGCTTCGAGAAGCTCGCCGAAATCGCCTACGACGTGCATACCTACGGTCACACGACCATGGGCTACCTCGAAGACATCGAGGACATGCCGAACCAGATGGCGTATTCGAAGACGTTCTTCGATCGCTGGTATCGTCCCGAGTACACCAGTGTCATCGTTGTCGGCGACGTCGATCCGCCTGCGACCGCGACGATGATCGAACGCTACTGGGGTGACTGGCAGCCGGGTAGCTATACGGTCGACATTCCGGTCGAACCGCCGCTGGACGGCCCCCGATACGCGCATCTGCCCTGGGCCGGGCCGACGCCGCCGATCGTGATCC
>CAZFUH010000409.1:0-3303 GCA_964522235.1 uncultured Rhodanobacteraceae bacterium | reverse complement strand
GTCGGGCGAAGTGCGCCGCATGTTGACCCGTGCCGCTACCAATCTCGAGCACCCGGTGGCGGTCGGCAAAATGCTCACGCAATACATCCAGGATCGGTTCGCGATTGCGTTCGCACGCGGCCGACCAGGGCTTGCCGGGTGGAATGAAGGCTTCATCCATCGGCACAGCGTGGCGGTTGCCGGCGCCGCCGGCAAGGGCGGGCAGACCATGCGGTCGCCCTTGACAAGCCCCGAGCACGGTCCTACTGTCCGCCGACCGTCGGGCCAGGGACCGATCCGATGGGCCATGAACCGCAGCGCCGAAGCAGCGATGCGGAATCCAGTTTGGCGAGTGCTATACCTTGGGAGGGGTATGGGACGAATCCGGTCCATCTTGCTGAGTGTTCCGCTGGCCGCATTCTGCGGCTGCGCCGGGCATGGTGGTGTTGCTCGTGTCGAAGCCATCGAACCGGCTCCGGCGACGACCCCAATGGCAGCCGAGCACGAACTGCGGCGGATCGAATTGACCGCACCCCTGCTTCCCGGTCAGATTCTTCGCGTCGACAATCCGTATGGCGACGTCCGCCTGCGCTTCGGCGGCTACGAACCGATGCTGGAGATCCATGGCGTCCAGCAGCAGCCGGCCGATGCGCCGGTGATGGAGTTCACGCCCGGTCCAGCGCAGGATGGTTTCCGGGTGGCGCCGCATCTTCCCGAAGGTGAACTGTTGGCGCCGGGTCAGCGCATCGATCTGGTCGTGTTCGTGCCGGTCGGCCATCCGGTCCATGTCCGTACCGAGCGCGGCCTGATCGAGGCGCGCGGCATTCGTGCCGATATCGACCTGGACAGTACCAGCGGCGATATCGCGCTGCGTGGAATCAGCGGCGCGGTTCAGGCCCGCACCGGCGGCGCCGGTGCAATCGAGGCATCGCTGGAGCATGCGCCGCCGGGATCCGACCAGCGTTTTCAAACCGTGACCGGTGCCCTGGTGCTGGCAGTTCACGATGAGCTCGATGCCCGTATACACATGACCACCTCGGCCGTGTTCGCGACCGAGTATTCCTTGACCGTGAGCCATCGGCCCGGACAGGAACCGAACAAGGAGGGGCTGGCCGTGATCGGCGAGCCGAAGGCCGATGTGCGGTTGCAAAGCCGCCGTGGCGAAATCCGGTTGTTGCGCCGGGGGCAATTCACCCCGGTGGCAGCCGAGAGTACGGGTACTTCTGAGTCGCGGGAGGGAGCGATGAAGAATGCGCAGGCGCCCTAGAGGGCGACCGCGACCGGCCGCTATCCGCGATCGGCGCCCCGTTCCAGGCCGTGAGCGTTGCTCGCGGTCGTTGCCGAGCCAGAGCGTTCGGCGGTGGAGCAAAGACGCCGGGAGTCGGACATGGTCGGGCAGCAAGCCAACGACCAGCCCAGTACTCGTTCGCTCTTGAGGGAGAGTTCATGAAAACGTTCCGCATCTGTATTGCGGCACTTGCCCTGTGCTGGGCCGGTGCCGTGTCGGCCCAGCTGCAGGCTGAGGCTCCGGCATTTGGTGTCGAGCTCGGCGAGCCGGTGACCGCGGTCGGCATCGATGTCGACTTGCGCATGCTGCCGACCGCGCCGGAGTGGCGCGCTGGCGATCCAATCCGTGAAGCCGCCAAGCGGCAGTATTACCCGCTCGAACACCGATACCCGCATGCGCCGCCGGACCTTCAGGCGCTGCCGGACCGACTGACCGAGTTGCAGGAGATCTGGGACCGGTTGTCCGGACCCGGCGGCAATTTCGAGCGCGGCATGCGCGTCAGCATCAACAACGGCTCGACTGGCGTCAGCCCGGGCGATCCGGTCGTCGACGTCAGCCCAAACTATCTGGTCTACGGCATCAACGGCTCGACCGGAACGCGCTTCAGCGTCTACAACAAGGCCGGCACCTTGCTGTCCGGTCCGACAACCTTCCGTTCGCTGGCGCCTTCGGGCGATCCCTGCGCCACCTCGGTCAGCGACCCGATCATCCTGTTTGACCGCCTGGCCAATCGCTGGTTCATGCTTGAAATGGGCGGCACCAGTTCGGCGAACCGACTCTGCGTCTATGTCTCCAAGACCGAGAACCCGGTTTCCGGCGGCTGGTGGTTCTATGGCTTCGCGACGCCGGCGTTGCCCGACTACCCGCACTGCGGCGTCTGGCACAACGCCTACGTCTGCACGACCAACGAATCCGGCGCCGGCGCCAAGATCTATGCCTTTGATCGCGCCAACATGCTCAACGGCGCGACCGCGCGGCCAGCGCAACGCTTCACCAGCGTCGCGAAGCTGTCCGGTTACGGCTTCCAGGCGCTGACCCCGATCACCTTCATGGGCACCAGCGCGAATCCGCCGCCGAGCGGTTCGGCACCGATCCTGGCTCGCCACAATGACGACGAGGCGCACGCCGGCAGCGGCGCGAACCTCAACGCCGATTTCATCGACCTGTACTCGCTGAACATCAACTGGAATACACCGTCGAGCAGCTCGGTGACGACCCTGCCGCGAATCACGATCACCGAATTCAATAGCTGGTTTCGCGACTACTCGACGTTCGCAAGCGTGCCGCAGCCGGGCTCGACCTCGCGCCTGGACCCGATTCGCGAGGTGATCCTGAACTCGCTCGTCTATCGCAACTTCGGCGGCGGTGTCGAATCGATCGTCGGCAACTTCGCCACCAACATCAATCCGGCCCGCACCGGCACAACGGTCAACGCAGGCATCCGTTGGTTCGAACTTCGGCGCACGGGCGGCGGCAACTGGAGCCTGCATCAGGAAGGCACCTACGGTCCAGGCGACAGCAGCACGCACCGGCTGATCGGCGCAATCGCCAGCGACCGCGACGGCAACATCGGCATGTCCTACAACGTGACCAAGACATCATCGCCGGTGGTCTACGCCAGCATGCGTCACACCGGTCGTCTGGCCAGCGATCCGCTCGGCGTCATGACCCAGGGCGAGACCGACATCGCGATCGGCTCCGCGGTCGAGACGTCGGGTCGCTGGGGCGACTACCACCAGACCGTCGTCGATCCGGCCGACGACTGCACGTTCTGGACCGCGGGTATGTACCGGCCGAGTGGCAGCTGGAACACGCGCATCCAGGACTTCAAATTCAGCAGTTGCGGCGGCACGACCCCGATCACGTACTCGATCGCCGGTACGATCACGACCAGCGCCGGCGTCGGCATCAGCGGCGTCACCGTCAGCACCGGCTCGCTCAGCACGACGACGAACAGCTCCGGTGCCTATACGCTCGCCAACCTGGCCAACGGCAGCTACACGCTGACGCCGAGCCTGAGCGGCTACACGTTCTCG
>CAZFUH010000408.1:0-3305 GCA_964522235.1 uncultured Rhodanobacteraceae bacterium | reverse complement strand
GCAAGCTGCGCTCTACAAGTACAGCGTTGCGTCCGTTTCGACTCGGCGGGCCGATTGGGCCGGGCTGTCGTAGCGTCGAGCTTGCTCGACGTCAGCGCCGCGGGCGGAGCGAGCGGCCTCACGGCCGCAAAGCGCAGCAAGCTGCGCTCTACAAATACAGCGTTGCGTCCGTTTCGACTCGGTGGGCCGATTGGGCGGGGCTGTCGTAGCGTCGAGCTTGCTCGACGTCAGCGCCGCGGGCGAAGCGAGCGTCTGGCCTCAGGGCTTGCGGCCGGCGAGCTGCGCCATGCGCTCGGCGTCGGCGAGGATGCCGTGCAGAATGGCGATCTCGCGCTCGCTCAACGCCGCGCGCAGAAACAGCCGGCGCAGACGGCGATTGATCGTCGTGCCGTCCTTGCCCTTGTGAAAGTCGATCGCACGCAAGGCTTCGTCCAGGTGCTGGAAGAAGCCCTCCAGCTCGGCGCTGGTCGCCGGTCGCTCCGGTGCCGGCTGCGGCGGATCGGCGGCAATGGCACTGGCCGCCAGTGCGCTCAGGCGCAATTCGTAGCACAGCACCTGCACCGCCTGGGACAGGTTCAGTGACGAATAGCCGGGGTCGGCCGGAATGCGCACACAGGCATGGCAGCGCTGCAACTCGTCGTTGCTCAAACCGGTGCGCTCAGTGCCGAACAGCAGCGCGACCGGACCTCGATCGGCAGCGTCGAACAGCTGGGCCGCGGCCTCGCGCGGACTCAGCTCCGGCAAGGCGACACCGCGGCGCCGGGCACTGGCGCCGAGCACGAAGTGGCAGTCGCCGATCGCCGCGTCCAGGCTTGGCTCGACCCGGGCCCGGTCGAGCAGATCGGCTGCCCCGGCCGCCAGGGCGCTGGCCTCGTCGTGCGGAAACAGCCGCGGCCGCACCAGATGCAGGCGGCTCAGGCCCATGGTCTTCATCGCCCGAGCGGACGAGCCGATGTTGCCGGGCTGGGTGGTCTCGACCAGGACCACGCGCACCCGTTCCAGCCGGTTCATCGCCGGCGCCAGCAGCGGCGCGAACCGGCCGGCTCGGCTACACTGTGCGCCCGCACAGCGCGATGGCGCTGTACCGACCCGCTCTTTGTCCATTCTGCCATGATCAAACCCGCGCTCACGGTGGCGGTGAAAGCCGCCCGCGCCGCAGGCACTGTCATCCTGCGCCGCATGTCCCGACTGGAAGCCATCCCGGTCACCGAGAAGGATCGTTTCGATTTCGCCTGCGAAGTCGATCGTCAGGCCGAAGCCGAGATCATAAAGGAACTCAAGCGCAACTATCCGCGGCACGCGATCCTGGCCGAGGAAAGCGGCGCCCAGGGCAAGGGCGACCCGGTCTGGATCATCGATCCGCTCGACGGCACGCACAACTACCTGCGCGGCTTTCCGCATTTCTGCGTCTCGATCGCGCAGTTCAATCGTGGCCAGGCCGAACTCGGCGTGGTCTTTGATCCGCTGCGCAGCGAATTGTTCGTCGCCACCCTGGGCGGCGGCGCCTACCTCAACGAACGGCGCATCCGCGTCTCCCAGCGCAAGGGGCTTGAAGGCGCCCTGCTCGCGACCGGATTACCGTTTCGCCAGCGCCAGCATCTGGACCGGCAACTGGCGATGCTCGCCGCCCTGCTCGGCCCCGAGCACCAGGCCGAAGACGTGCGTCGCACCGGCTCGGCCGCCCTGGATCTGGCCTATGTCGCCGCCGGACGCATGGACGGCTATTTCGAGATTGGCCTGAAGCCCTGGGACATGGCCGCTGGACAGTTGCTGGTGCGCGAGGCCGGAGGCCGCTGCGCGAGCTTTGACGGCGGCGAACGCTTCATGGACACCGGCAACATCGTTGCCGGCCACTTCAAATTGGTCGACGACATCGTCGCCGCGATCAAACCGCATCTGGGCGACAGCCTCCGCTGATCTGAGACCGATCCTGCCCAACGAGCAGGAAGGTCCAGGTCCGTGCTACTGAATACATGCGGTGCTGAGAATTGCCGGCTACTATCGCCGGACGACATGGCCATACTGAGGGCGACGGAAACGGCCGTCGCCGAATCGGGCGGCGAGCTGCTGGCGGCGAAGTCGCTCCACCAGTTCGCGGCCCGTCCTCGGCTCATGGCGCAGCCAAGGGGATTGAAAGAATTGCATGTTTAAACTCCTTGTGGGTGATCTAGACCAGCTAGTACGCAGTAAGGCGCCGGCACCCGCATCCGACCATGCGTTGCGTTCAGCTTTCGCTCAAGATCGGTCCGCGGCCGATCGCAGCGACGTGATCTCGTGCCGATGCACCGGCACCGCCCGCGTCGGCACTGCGGGTGCGCACGGATGATCGAGGTCACCGATTCACAGGTGCTGCTGGCACTGGCGGTGACCACGGCGGCCGGCCTGGCAACGGCCCTGGGCAGCGTGCTGGTGCTGTTTGCCAAGGCGCCCAATCCGCGCCTGCTGGCGTTCGGGCTGGCATTCGCCGGCGGCGCAATGGTCTACGTCTCGCTGTCGGAGATCCTCAACAAGTCGATCGCAGCGTTCGCCATCGACCATGGCCAACGCCTCGGCTTCTCGTACGGCACCTTGTCGTTCCTGGCCGGCGTGCTGCTGATCGTGATCATCGACCGGCTGATTCCGAATCCGCACGAGAGCCTGAAGGCCGATGATCCGCAGTTCAAGGAGCGCAATCGAGAGTATGTCAAACGTGTCGGTCTGCTGACCGCGCTGGCGATCACCGCGCACAATTTTCCGGAAGGCTTGGCGACCTTCTTCGCCATGCTGGAGAACCCGGCCGTCGGTCTGCCGCTGGCGTTTGCGATCGCGATCCACAACATTCCCGAAGGCATCGCGATCGCGGTGCCGGTCTACTACGCGACCAACAACAAGGGCTACGCCTTTCTCGCCGCGCTCGCCTCGGGCCTGGCCGAGCCGGTCGGCGCGATTCTCGGCTACATGCTGCTGGCGCCGATTCTCAACGATACCGTGTTCGGCATCGTCTTCGGTGTGATCGCCGGAGTGATGGTGTTTCTGGCCCTGGACGAACTGCTGCCGGCGGCCAAGCGCTACGCCAGCGGCCACGAGACGGTGTATGGACTGGTCACCGGCATGGGCGCGCTCGCGGTCAGTCTGATCCTGTTCAATCTATGACGCAGACCAGCAACTGATGTAGCGCCTGGTTGCTGCGAGACTGCCACCAACCCGCTTTATTCTCGAACTTTCGTCGAGAGGTTGTCGAGACGCCACTGGGAAGCGGCGCGCGGACTGGAAGGTGACGAAGGCGTCGCCGACACTAGCGCCAACGTCGAGCAAGCTCGACGCTA
>CAZFUH010000407.1:0-3307 GCA_964522235.1 uncultured Rhodanobacteraceae bacterium | reverse complement strand
GACAACGTCGGCGACAACGTCGGTGATTGCGCCGGCATGGCCGCGGACCTGTTCGAAACCTATGCGGTGACGATCATCGCCTCGATGCTGATCGCCGGCATCTACTTCACCGAGACGGCCACCACCCCTGGCTACGGCTGGACCGGCGTGGTCTATCCTCTGGTTCTGGGCGCGGCGGCGATCATCGCCTCGGTGATCGGCACCTTCTTCGTCAAGGTGCGCGACGGCGGCAAGATCATGAATGCGCTGTACCGTGGCCTCGGCGTGTCCGGTGCGCTTGCTGCGATCGGCTTTTACTTCATCACCACCGGCATGTTCGGCGCTGAAAAGGGCATGCCTTTGTTCTATTGCGCACTGATCGGCCTGGTGCTGACCGCGGCGATGGTCGTGATCACCGAGTACTACACGGCCACCGAGTACAAGCCGGTGCAGGATGTCGCGCGCGCTTCGGAGACCGGACACGGCACCAATGTGATCGCCGGTCTGGCGGTGTCCATGAAGTCGACCGCAGCGCCGGTGATCGCCGTCGCGGCGTCGATCTGGGGCTGCTATGAACTGGCCGGCCTGTTCGGCCTGGCCATCGCCGCCACCTCGATGCTGTCGATGGCCGGCATGATTGTGGCGCTCGACGCCTACGGCCCGATCACCGACAACGCCGGCGGCATCGCCGAGATGAGCGCCCTGGACCCGGAGATCCGCAAGACCACCGATGCCCTGGATGCGGTCGGCAATACGACCAAGGCCGTAACCAAGGGCTATGCCATCGGCTCGGCCGGCCTCGCCGCCCTGGTGTTGTTCGCCGACTATGCGCACAAGTTGTCGGAGTCCGGCGCCGTGGTGAACTTCTCGATCGCCAACCCGGACGTGGTCATCGGCCTGCTGATCGGCGGCATGATCCCGTACCTGTTCGGCGCCCTGGCGATGCAGGCGGTCGGCCGCGCCGCCGGTGCGGTGGTGACCGAGGTTCGGCGCCAGTTCCGCGAGATCGTCGGCATCATGGACGGCACCGGCAAGCCCGAATACGACAAGGCCGTCGATCTGCTGACCAAGGCGGCGATCAAGGAAATGATCATCCCGTCGATGCTGCCGCTGGTGATCCCGATCCTGGTCGGCCTGATTCTCGGCCCGGCCGCGCTCGGCGGTCTGCTGATGGGCACCATCGTCACCGGCCTGTTCCTGGCAATCTCGATGTGCACCGGCGGCGGCGCCTGGGACAATGCCAAGAAGTACATCGAGGAAGGCCACCACGGCGGCAAGGGCAGCGAGGCGCACAAGGCCGCGGTCACCGGCGACACCGTCGGCGACCCGTACAAGGACACGGCCGGCCCGGCGGTGAATCCGCTGATCAAGGTCACCAATATCGTTGCGCTGCTGATGGTGCCGCTGCTGTAGCGGCGGCGGTATCGGACCCGCATCCGGCCAATCCGGCCGGATGCGATGGGAGTCTGGGCAGCGGCTGCCGCCCAGGCTCTTCGTGCTGGAGCTGGCGGCCTGGCGGCCGCTGAGCGAAGCAAGCTTCGCTCTCCACGGCGGGACTACATCGGGTTGGTATTGGGTCAGCGGGGCTGCGATTCGGGGTTGAAGCGCTCGACCTCGCGTTGGGCGGCGGTGCCCGCGGTCTGCGCTGCCTGTTCGGCGCGGTCGCGGGCATCCAGCATCTGCGCTCGATCACCGCGCGCGTGTGCCTGCCAGGCGCGCTCGAGCCAGTAGTCGACGCGCTGTGCCGGGCTCGCCGCCGACAGCTGTTCGAGCAGGCGCTCGGCCTCCGCGAGCTCGATCCCTGCAGCCTCCAGCGCTCCATCCAGCCGCTGCGCTCGTGCCAGGACCAGATGCGCGTCGATGATCCGCTCACTGCGCTCGCCCGCCAGCGCCTGATAGATCGCCAGCGCCTGCGTGGCCTCGTCGTATGCCGCTTGCGGGCGCCGCTCTTCAATCAAGATGCGCGCCAGCATCAGGCGACTGTGGGCAACGGTTTCGCTGTCCGGAGCGGCGCTTTCGAGCTTGATTGCGAGTCCGGCCTCGGCGTGCCGGCGCGCGTCGGCAAGATCGCCTGAACGCAATTGGGCAAACGCGAGGTTGTTGAGGACGACGGCAACGTTCAGATGGCGCGCGCCCAGCTTGCTGCGCATCGCATCGAGCGCAAGCGTGAACAGCTCGACCGAGCGTGCCTGTTCGTCTTCACTGAGCAGGACCAGGGCAAGATTGGATCGGGTCCGCGCCAGTTCCGGATGATCGTCGGGCAGCAGTTCCAGGTGCATGGCCAGTGCCGATTCCAGTTCGATGACCGCCTCGCGTTGCCGTCCGAGATAGTTCAGCAGCGTGCCGAGGTTGTTCAGACGCTGGGCCAGCCCCGGATGCGGCCCGTCGTAGACCTGGCGCGAGATCTCGATCGATTGCCGCAGCAGTTGCTCGGCCGGCTCGTAGCGGCGCAGATTGCGCAGAGCCACTGCAAGGTTGCTGCTGGTCAGCGCGACTTCCTCGTGGACGTCGCCGAGCGTCTCGCGTTGCGCCGCCAGCGCTTCGACCAGGACCGGTTCAGCCTGCTCCGGCCGTCCGGCCCGCAACAGCGCGGTGCCGAAATCGGCCAAAGCCAACGCCTGGTCCGCAGGCAGCGGCAGCGGCTCCCGCTCCATCTCGGCCAGCGCCCGCCGATGCAGTTCGATCGCCTCGTCGTGCCGTCCCAGCCGCGACATCACGACCGCCTGCTCGCGCCACAGAGTCCGCTGCTGCGCCAGCCCGGCCCGCGGTCCCAGCTCCAGCTCCAGTAGCAATCGCTCCGCCTGTTCCAGGTTGCCGCGATCGCGCTCGAGCAGGGCCTGTTCTTGACGATGGGCGAAACGCACGTCATCCGGCAGTCCCGGCGCCAGCGCTGCAGTCGCCTGTTCGAGCAGCTCGCCTGCGCGCGGCAGATTGCCGCTGCGGCGCTGAATTGCAGCGAACAGGCTGAGCAGGTCGACAGCGAGCACCGGGCTGTGTTCGCGCATCCGCAGCGCCGCCGATTCACCGCTGGCTAGCAGCTCCTCGGTCGAGGGCAGGGCGGTTCGTGCGCTACCCGGCTCGCGACTGCGAAACAACTGGACCAGGAACTGACGCACGGTCTCGGCACGGTCGGCCTGCACCTGGGCCCGGCTTGCCTGCTGTGAGTAGAACACCGTCGATCCGACCAGCAGCACAATAATCAACGCGCTCGCAGCGACCCCCCAGCGATGTCGGCGGACGAACTTGCCGCTGCGGTACCAGAAGGTGTCGCGGCGGGCGCGCAGTGGGCGCCCGTGCAGATGCCGTTGAACGTCCTCGATCAGCGTCT
>CAZFUH010000406.1:0-3323 GCA_964522235.1 uncultured Rhodanobacteraceae bacterium | reverse complement strand
CGGCCAGGTTGCGCCAGCCGCGCGCGGCGTCCATGACCTCCAGCATCTGCTCAGCGTACGGCGTCCAGTCGGTGGCCAGATGCAGGCGACCGCCGGGGTGCAGCTTCCGGTGCAGCAGCTCAACGAAGGCGGGTTGAATCAGCCGCCGCTTGTGGTGCTTCTTCTTCGGCCAGGGATCGGGAAAGAAAACTCTAATCTCGGCCAGCGTGGCGTCGGCGATCGCGCAACGCAGCACTTCGACGGCATCGTGCTGAAACACGCGCAAGTTGTTCAGTCCGGCGGTGGCGGCGCTATTCAGCAATCGCCCAACGCCGGGCCCGTGAACTTCGATGCCGATGTAGTCGCGGCCGGGGTCGGCCAAGGCGCTGGCAAGCAAGACCTCGCCGTTGCCGAAACCAATCTCGAGCACGCGATCGACGCAACGACCGAAAACGGCAGCAAGGTCAATGGCACCGCTCTCCGCCGAGTCTGGCACGGTCAGGCCATAGCGCGGCCACAGCTCGTCGAGCGCGCGCACCTGGCTCGGCGTGATCCGCCCCTGGCGCAATACGAAGCTGCGCACCGCGCGGCGTTCGCTTCCGGCGCTGTCGGTGCGCTCCGCGGACATCGCGCTCAGCCGATCAGCCCGTCGACGGGCGAGGAGGCGTTGCCGTGGCGCCGACGCGGGATGCGTCCGGCGAGAAATGCGTCGCGGCCGGCCTGAATCGCGCGGCGCATTGCTCGTGCCATGCGCACCGGATCGCCGGCAGCGGCGATCGCGGTGTTCATCAGCACGCCGTCACAGCCCAGCTCCATCGCGATCGCGGCGTCCGAAGCGGTACCGACTCCGGCGTCGACCAGGACCGGCACCTTGGCGTTGTCGACGATCTCGAGCAGATTCCACCGGTTCTGCACCCCCAGGCCGGAACCGATCGGTGCCGCCAACGGCATCACCGCAACCACCCCGAGTTCCTCATAGCGACGAGCCAGGACCGGATCATCGCTGCAATAGACCATGACCTGGAAACCCTCGCGGACCAGGATCTCGGTCGCCCTGACCGTCTCGATCACGTCCGGAAACAGCGTCGTTCGGTCGCCTAGCACTTCCAGCTTGACCAGGCTGTGGCCATCGAGCAGCTCGCGCGCCAGGCGCAGGGTACGCACGGCATCGTCGGCGCTATAGCAACCGGCCGTATTCGGCAGGATCGTGTAGCGGTCCGGCGGCAGCACATCGAGCAGGTTTGGCTGCGACGGGTCCTGGCCGATATTGCTGCGCCGAATCGCCACCGTGACGATCTGGGCACCGGCCGCCTCGGTCGCGGCCCGAGTCTGCTCGAGATCACGGTACTTGCCGGTACCGGTCAGCAGGCGCGATTGATAGCGTCGGCCGGCGATCAGCAGATCGTCGTCGTGATCCACCGTCGTGCCCGAATTCGCCTGCGTATCCAACCGACACTCCTTTGCGTCCGTCCCGGTCGTGGTCATCTGGCGCGACCGGGTTCACCATGCCCGTACTGCTGTCGAGCTAACCGCCGCCGATGGCGTGAACGATCTCGACCCGGTCGCCGGCCTCGAGCCGGTGACCGCCGTGCCGGCTGTGCGGCACGATCTCGCAATTGACCTCGACCGCGACTTTTCGTTGCGTCATTCCGGTGACCACGAGCAGCTCGGCGACGGTCGCGCCCTCGGCCAATTCGCGTGTTTCCCCGTTCAACACGATTTCCATGACGCAATTGTAACGCCACCAGCCCGCCTTCGGGCCATCGAAAAGCGGCGATCGGCAAACGGGCGCTCGATGGTTGCCCCCTGTGCCGATGCCTTCCCAGCGCAGTTTCACTTCAGGACGGCACAAGCAAGTGCCGATCATCAGCGTCCATGCATCGGCAACGACGCAAGGGCGATATTCCGGTAGACATTTACGGTCTTTATTTTTTCTAACCTAGGAGCCTGCGCGGCAGAAGCCGTCCGGGCTGCAACGGCACCCTCGCCATCGAGTACGCCGATCATCGAGCTTACATAGCACCACGATGCGCGTTCTCCGATCGACGTACTCAATGACGATGGCATCCGTTTCGCCTCGAACGTTTATGCCGCGCAGGCTCCTAGCCCGTCGTCAGCCGCGAATGAACGCCCAGGTCATCAACCCCGCGATCAGCACTAAAAACGCCGCGAACACGCGCCGCAACAGTAGCGGCGGCAGTCGATGCGCGAGCGCGGCGCCGAGCGGCGCGGTCAACACGCTGGCGACGGCGATCACGAGCGCGGCAGGCAGGTAGATGTAGCCGAACGAGTACTCGGGCAAGCCGGCATCGGCGGCTCGCGGCGACAGCGCGTAGCCGGCGGCGGCGGCGATCGCGATCACGAAGCCGCAGGCGGCCGAGGTCGCGACTGCGCGCACCGGTTGCACGCCGCGCCAGATCAGCAACGGCACAGTCATCGAGCCGCCGCCAATGCCGACCAGGGCCGAGACCGCGCCGATCACGGCGCCGGCCGCCGCCAGCAAGCCGCGGCCGACTTCGGCGGCGTGTTCGGTCGCCGGCCGGACCTGGCCCCAGGCCAGCTGCCACGCGCTGAGCAGACAGTACACCGCGACGAGCAGAGCCAACATTCGGCTCGGCAACCAGGTCGCGAGCACGGCGCCGAAGGCTGCGCCGAGCACCAGGCCGGGTGCCAGCCAGGCCACCACGGACCAGCGCACAGCACCGCGCCGCCAGTGCGCGTGGGTTGAAGACAGCGCGGTGAATACGATGCCGGCCAGCGCGGTCGCCAGCGCCACTTGCATCAACGCATGCACGGGTACCCCATGCGACGGCAGCAACCAGACCAGGGCGGCGACGACGATCAGTCCGCCACCAATCCCGAGCAGGCCGGCCAGCCAGCCGGCCAAGGCACCCAGGACGAGGTAGACCGTCAGGTCCAGCAGCAGCGAGTTGGTCATCCCCGCAGTATCCCCGATCGACCGCGCTTCTGTAGACTCTGCACGACGATGAACTTTGTCATGCCACAACTGCCGATTCTGTTCGCCGCCTTGGCCGCGCTCGCGTTCGCGCCGCCGACCCGCGCCGACGACGATGGCGACGGCGCGGGTCACCGCAGCTTGTTCCTGATCGCTGCCGCAGCGCTGGGTAGCGGCCGCAAGGCCGAATTTGAGCGTCGACGCCAGGCCCTGGAGGGCTATGTCCTGGCCCCGTATCTCGACCATGCCGCTCTGCGCCGTGAGTTGCGCGACCTGGACCATGCTCGCGCGCGTCGCTTTCTGAAACGCGAACAGGGTCGTCAGCTCGGCGCACAATTCCTGCGCGAGTGGCTGCTGGAACTGGCTCGGCGCGGTGACTGGCGCGGCG
>CAZFUH010000405.1:0-3371 GCA_964522235.1 uncultured Rhodanobacteraceae bacterium | reverse complement strand
TGGCGACGACGAGCAACGCCGGATCGGGGCCGAAGACCAAGCGAGAATGGTGCAAAACTTCCGACGCACCGCACCAGTGTGGTGCGTCGGAAGTTTGGTGCCTTTATCGCGCCGTGGATTCGGTCCCGAGACAAGGCGCGAGGAGGAGTCATAGCAGCGCTATGGCGACGACGAGCAACGCCGGATCGGGGCCGAAGACCAAGCGAGAATGGTGCGAAACTTCCGGCGCACTACACTAGGTTCGAGAACGGGGGAGGCAGCGAGACGGAGCGCCGAGGCTCCACTACACTGGAGCGGATTGCTGCGAGAGAGGCAGGGGATGGCTGGCCAGACTTCGAAATCGTCCGGGAAGGTACTTGATCAGGTGGTCGCCAACGCCCGCCGCGAATCCGAGCAGCGTGAGCGAGGCTATCGCGAACGCGCGCTGAAGATGTATCCGTGGGTCTGTGGTCGCTGCGCGCGTGAATTCAACCGAGAGAACCTGCACGAGCTGACCGTGCATCATCGCAATCACAATCACGACGACAACCCGCCCGATGGCAGCAACTGGGAGTTGCTGTGCTTGTACTGCCACGACAATGAGCATTCGCGCTATCTCGACTACACAGGCAGCGGCGCGCAGGACGCCGAGCAGCGCCCAGCGGCGGCGACCGGCAATCCATTCGCCGACCTGAAATCAATGCTCGAGCGCGGCAAATCCTGATCGATACCTGATCAGCGCGGAGGCTGATTGCACATCAGTTCTTCCGGTACCTGTCATCGCAGCAGCCGGATTCGGCTACCCTCTTCATCGTCCGGCCGGCGACCGGAAGCCTTCAAGGGGGGGACGAATGACTCAGCAGTACATCCTGGCGCCGTATGTCGCGACACCCTACGAAATCGTCGAGCGGATGCTGGATCTCGCAAACGTCGGTCCGGAAGATCGGGTCATGGATCTGGGCTGCGGTGACGGGCGGGTGGTGATCGCGTCGGCCCTCGCACGGGGTGCCCGTGGCGTCGGGATCGATATCGAGCCGTACTGGGTCGAGCAGGCGCGTACGGCCGCGACGGCGGCCGGCGTCGACAGTCGAGTTCACTTCGAACACGCTGATGCGATGCACTTCGACCTGAGCGGAGCCAGCGTGGTGTTTCTGTACCTGGTGCACTGGTCGACGCAACGGATCGCCGATCGTCTGCACCGGGAGTGCGCGCCCGGTACCCGCGTCGTCTCGCACAGCTTCGGCTTCGACGCTGTAGCGACCGCGACCTCGGAGATCGTCGCCGATGCCGAAGGGTGCTCGCGCCGGCTGCATTTGTGGGTGGTCGGATCGTGATTGCTTCCGTCCGCTGCTCGTCAGTGGCGGTCGGGCAGAGAACCGAGGTGTTGCTCCAATTGTTGCAGGCGGGCCTCCAGTGCCTCGATCCGACGGTCACGTTCGGCGACTTCGGTGGTCAATGCCTGTACGGCGGCAAGCGCGACACCGGCGATGTCGGAGGGAGCGATCTCGGTCGGACGCTGGCCAAGGCCGAACGCGGCATGGAAGTCCTCAGCCGTTGGTCCGAGGTGCTTCACGTCCTCGGACTGATGCAGATAGTTCCACTGGCTGATCGGCAGTTCGTTGACCTTGCGCAGCAGCGAGCCGGGATCGACGTTGCGGAAGTTGCCCTTGGCATGCCGGCTTGAAAGTTGCGTCAGCGAACCGTTGATGTACAGATCGCCGCTTTCACTGAGTTCCATCTGGGTGTCGGGAGCGCTGGCGTCGCCGGTACGGACGCGTACCAGCGCCTCGCTTCCCCGCCTGCGATAAATGTCCAAGGTCGCAGCCGTCTGCCCGGCCCACAGGCCGATACCGACATGGCCTTCCTTGTTCAGGGTCAGCAGATTGGTCGGCGTACCGGGCTGGATACGAAATGGCAGCGTACTTCCGCTCATCACGTCGCGGACAAAGAAGTTTGCTTCGTTGCCGGCGACGTCCCAGGAGTAGGAACCGAAGCCGCCGCCCGCCTGTTGCAGGCGCAGGCCGGGCGTGTTGGCGTTTTGCAGATGCATGTGCATCAAGGGCACCGAGGTGCCGACGCCGATCCGTCCGCTCGGGTCGATCATCAGCGAATGGCTTGGCGCGTTGGAACGGACCCAGAATGGCCGCGCATTGGTGCCGCGGTCATGGATCGCCAGATAGTCCAGGCCACCGCTCGCTGAGTCGTTGGCGGTCAGTTCCCAGCTTCGCGCAGGGAAGCCCGCCGCTGCCGAGGTGTCCAGGAAGTGAATTCGGGTGTTGTTCTCCTTCAACCGGAGCTTGTCGAAGCCGAACGACTCGTTGTCGACGCAGTCGAAGCCGACGCAGATCGACCCTTGGACGATCAGGTCGTCGGCGATGACCTGATCGCGGGTCGAGTCGCGGGTTTGCGGCGGCTCGATGGCGGCGCGCTTGGGCACCGGCTCGGCCATCTCGACGGGTAGTTGCAGTCCTCTGCCCTGGATCGTGAAGTGTCCCCAGGCCGCCGGGGTCGCCTTGTCCGCGCCGGCACCGGCCAGACCACGCTGTGACGGGTCGCCTGCATCCCGATCGAGGGCGGCTTGGCCGAATTCGCTGAGTTCAAAGCTGTAGATGCCGTCCTGCCAGCTGCCCTCGAGCTGCACCGGCTCGCCAGCCTCGAAATGAAACTCCAGTACCTCGCCGTCGGGCGAGTGCAATCTCAGCTGCTTGGAAAGCGGCTGCGCAGCATGCCAGTGCAGCAGATTGCCGTGGCGTTCGACGCTGACCTCGGTGGCCTTCACCGCCGCCGCCGTCATCGTCATGAGGCAGCCGGCGATGGCCGAAGCAAGAACGGGGTGCTGTGCTCGAATGGACATGGCGATGGCTCCGCTGGGTGTTGTAGGCACTGGTGCTGCTGGGATGCCCGGCGTTTTCCTGGGCTGGTTCGTCGGGAGTGTCGTGTTTCCCTTGTGCAAGCGAGATTCGCGTTGAAATCCCATCATCGGCTTCCAGTCCGATTTCCCGCTCGCTGCTGGCTGACCGCCACGGCGACTCCGTCCGGCACAGCTCCATCTACAAGCTACATGGGTTGTATTGGCTAAACAAGTAGGATACGAGTGATGTAACAATTGTGTCTCTACTGGGTTGCGCGGCCGAAGGTCGTTTTGCTGATTCGACAGCATGCCGGGGCTCCGGTGGTGATCGATCCGGAGCGCGATGAGGGGCAAGCAAGCGGAACCGGCCGTCGTGTCCAGCATTGGACGGCGACAGCGAAGCGAGCCTCGTCATTGTCCGAAATCGAACGGCAGGCGTACTTTGGTTCGGTAGAGTCGGCCGCAAGTGATTGATCGAAAAAGTATATTGTCCTTGGCACGCGGTATGCTTGACCTGGGCCATGGACATCCAACGCTCTGA
>CAZFUH010000404.1:0-3373 GCA_964522235.1 uncultured Rhodanobacteraceae bacterium | reverse complement strand
CAGACGAGGTTTGCGCCGGCACCACGCAGAGCTCGCAGCCGCGGTCGGCGAGCAGACGCAGGATATTGCGCTTGACGCCGAAGTCGTAGGCGACGACACGAAAGCGCGTTACCCGGCCGCTTCGGTGCTCGACCGCATCCAGGTCATAGCTGCCTTCGGACCAGTCATACCGGCGTTCCGTGCTGACCACCTTGGCCAGATCCATGCCCTTGAGACCGGGGAAGGCGCGAGCGTCGGCGAGGGCAGCATCGATGTTCTGGGCACCCTCGCCTGCGACGATGCAGCCGTTCTGGGCGCCGTGCTGACGCAGAATCCGGGTCAGCCGGCGGGTATCGACGTCGGCGATCGCGATCACGCCATTGCGCGCCAGGTAGTCCGGCAGGCGCTCTGTGCTGCGCCAGTTGCTGGCGATGCGCGAAACATCCCGGATGACCAGGCCAGCGGCATGAACGTGATCGGACTCGGCATCGACCGGGTTGCAGCCGACATTGCCGATCTGCGGAAAGGTCAGGGTGACGATCTGACGGGCGTAGGAAGGGTCGGTCAAGATCTCCTGATAGCCGGTCATGGCGGTGTTGAATACGACTTCGCCGACGGTGCGGCCGGCAGCGCCGATGGCGCGGCCGCGGAAGACGCTGCCGTCTGCGAGGACGAGAAGTGCGGGTTGAGTCACGGATTCGCCTTGGCGTAGGTGCGACGAAACCCGCGGACCTCCTTGCGGGGGACCGTGGGCACGGGGAACGGGCGAGCCGGAATGATAGGGCTCGGCCGCCGTTCTGTCACGCGCGCGCTGCCAACGCGTTCAGATCAACCCAGGCAATCCTCGAAACCGTAGAGTCCGGGCGGGCACCGAGCCAGCCAGCGCGCCGCGTACACGGCGCCGCGCGCGAACACCAGACGATCGCCGGCGCGGTGCGCAAACTCCAGGCGCTCGCCCGGACTGGCCAGCCAGACCGAGTGTTCGCCGACAATGTCGCCGGCCCGGACGACCGAGAAGCCGATCTCGCCGGTCCGGCGGGGGTGATCGGTACCGTGGCGATCGTAGACCGCGCACTGCTCCAGTTGCTGCCCGCGGGCTTCGGCCAGGGCCTGTGCCAGGGCCCTAGCGGTTCCGGACGGTGCATCGCGCTTGCCGCTGTGGTGCGCCTCGAACACCTCGGCGTCCCAGTCCGGCAGCGCTCGCGCAGCGATCGCCAGCGCGCGCTTGAGCACGGCGATGCCGAGCGAGAAGTTGGCGGACCACAGCACCGGGATGTCCCGACCGGCGTCGGCGAGCGCGGCGTGTGTGCCCTCGGTCAGACCGGTGCTGCCCGAGACCAGGGCGACGCCATGCGTCTGGCACCACGGCAGTACCTTGGCCAGTCCGGCGGCGTTGCTGAAATCGACGACCACCGCGGGCTTTTCGCCAACCACGCCCGGCAGGGCATACGAAATCGTGTCGGCACAGGACGAAACCGGCTCGCCGAGCCACAAGGAATCGGCCGATACCCAGGCGGCGACCGGCCGCAAATCGGCGCTGGCTGCGAGCAACTCAAGAAGTCCGCGCCCCATGCGGCCAGAGGCTCCGTTGACGGCAACGGCGAGCGGCGGGTCGGCGGGAGCATCAACCGTCATCGGCGGATACCGGATCGGGAAAACAGACCGTAGTGTAGTGCTTCGACCTTGGAGGCCCGTTCAGAGCCCCCCAATCCGTTCTCGGCAAGGCACCGTCGCAGGCAAGAGTGAGTGTAGTGCGTCGCTCTTGAATCGCTGCGGGGTGCATCGACTAGACTGTCACGCAGATGCCGAGGCCAGGAGGTCCGAACATGAGAAAAACGTTTCCATTCGCCTGCGTGATGGCGGCGTTCGCTGCGGCACCGGCGCTGGCCGGCGAAGTCCGCCATGTCCAGCCGTCCTTCCATCCCGGGCAAGCCGAAGCGATCCTCGACGATGGCGCCGGCAGCAAGCGGCTGGCGCTGGACAAGTCCGGCGGCGAAGAGATGCGCTCGCCGATCCTGGTGCACCTGACCGCGAGCATCGATGACCGCGGACAACCGCGCATCCGCTGCGATTCCGGTCCAGCCCTGAACTTTCAGGCCAGTGCCATGGCGACACGTCGGCCGCTGGCGGAGCCTCGGCAATGAGCCGCGTCCTGTTCGCCCTGCTCGCGAGCCTGCTGGCGCCGTCCGCGCTTGCCCAGACCATCCTGCTGCAACCCGGCCAGGAAACCCGATTCACGATGCCGGCGAATTGTGTCATCAAGGACGCGGTTCCGGCACCCTGCTTTACCAACGATCTTGCAATCGACGTGCCGGCATCGGCGCGCCAGTTGCGCATCGAACTCGACGGCGGCAGCGCTGATGTCGATCTTCTGGTCCGCTATGGCTCGCCGTTCCCGATCGCCGGCAACGCTGGCACGTTCGGAGGCTTCAACTGGCTGCTTGAACACGCCCACTACCAGTCGATCAGTGCCGAAGCCTTCGAGCATGTCACGATCACGCGCAAGCAGTTTCAACCGCTGCGCGCCGGCCGCTGGTACCTGTCGGTGCTGAATTTCTCGAACCAGCCGGCTTCGGTCGGAGTTACTGCCACGCTCAGCGACAGCGAACCTGGACCGGTACCGATCTCGGTCGTGTTCGACGACCAGGCCGGCTGCGCCGCCCAGGAAGCGACCACCGATCCGTGGTTTGACGGTACCGCGGTCAGTGCCATCGGCGGCAATCCGGGCACCACCCGCGGCGCGCAGCGGCGCAATGCCTTCCTGCACGCGACCGAACGAGTGCGCGACCAGTTGACTGGCACCGGCCCGCTGCGCATCCTGGCCTGCTGGAAAGCACTCGGGCATGCCGAGGGGGATCCCAACCGGGCAACGCTTGCAAGCGCCGGCCCGGTCTTTCTGGTGCGTAACGACGGTTATCGCTCGCCCTCCGGCTGGTCGCAACCGTTTCTCGACAAGAATCACACCTGGTACGCCGGCAGCGCTGCCGGCCAGCGCGCCGGGACCGACTTTTGTCGCCACCTGGGCGGCCAATGCGGTGAAGCGGACATCTACATCCAATTCAACAGCGACGTCGACGGCACGGTCGTATTCGGCAACAACACCTTTCACTACGGCTACGATGCGCCCGCCGCCGGCAGTAACAACATCGATTTCGTCACCACGACGATGCACGAAATCGGCCACGGTCTCGGCTTCGTGGGTCTGATCGACCTCACCCCGGGGACAGTTGGCGAAAAACTTCTTGGCTACGACGACGTCTATTCCGACGCCGTCGTCTACACCCCCCCCGGCGCCCCGGCAACCCCGATCAACCGCCTGGACAACGCGCAGCGCGCCGCCGCCCTGACGTCGCTGGTGAATCTGCGCTGGGCGGCGCCGGAGGCGACCGTCACC
>CAZFUH010000403.1:0-3379 GCA_964522235.1 uncultured Rhodanobacteraceae bacterium | reverse complement strand
CGGCGCTGGCGTGGTCGCGAAGATCTTCGAGTAAGCGGTTCCGGCTCGCGCCGAAGTCGCTATTGAGAAACGCAAGGTAGTTGGGAACCTGGTTGTCCAGGTTCCAACCAGGAATCAAGGTTATGGCACAGCAGAAGATCCGCATCCGGTTGAAGGCGTTCGATTATCGCCTGATCGACCGTTCGGCCAGCGAAATCGTCGAAACCGCGAAGCGGACGGGCGCCCAGGTGCGCGGTCCGATCCCGTTGCCGACCAAGAAGGAGCGCTTCACCGTGCTCGTGTCGCCGCACGTCGACAAGGACGCGCGTGACCAGTACGAGATGCGTACGCACAAGCGCGTCATGGACATCGTCGACCCGAACGACAAGACGGTCGATGCGCTGATGAAGCTCGACCTCGCCGCCGGCGTGGACGTGCAGATCAAGCTGTACTGAGGAATTCGGTCATGAGAGTCGGATTGGTAGGCCGCAAGGCCGGTATGAGCCGGGTGTTCACCGAGGACGGTCGATCCGTGCCGGTGACCCTGATCGAGGCGAGCCCGAACCGGATCGTCCAGGTGAAAACCAAGGACGCGGACGGCTATAGCGCCATCCAGGTCACCGCGGGTGCCAAGCGCGCCGCCCTGGTCAACAAACCCTTGTCGGGGCATTACGCCAACGCCAAGGTCGAGGCCGGCCGCGGCCTGTGGGAGTTCCGGGTCGCTGATGAGGCGGTCGGCAACTACGAGGTTGGTGGCGAGCTGAAGGTCGATCTGTTCGAGGTCGGTCAGGTGGTCGACGTCGCCGGCATCACCAAGGGCAAGGGCTTCCAGGGCACGATCAAGCGTTGGAACTTCACCATGGGTGACGCCACCCACGGCAACTCGTTGTCGCATCGGTCGCCTGGCTCGATCGGTCAGCGCCAGACCCCCGGCCGCGTCTTCAAGGGCAAGAAGATGGCCGGTCACATGGGCAATATCCGGCAGTCGATGCAGAACCTGGAAGTGGTCAAGGTCGACGTCGAGCGCGGATTGATCGCGATCAAGGGTTCGGTGCCGGGTGCGCCCGGTGGCGACGTCATCGTTCGCCCAGCGGCCAAGGCGTAAAGGAGTACGACGATGGAATTGCAAGTCCAGGGCGGCGCTACGCTGTCCGTCTCCGACGCGATCTGGGGTGAGCGCTTCCGCGAAGATCTCGTACACCAGGTCGTGACTGCCTATCAGGCGGCGGCACGCTCGGGCACCAAGGCGCAGAAAACTCGCGCCGAAGTTTCCGGCGGCGGTCGCAAGCCGTTCAAGCAGAAGGGTACTGGCAGTGCGCGAGCCGGATCGATCCGCAGCCCGTTGTGGCGCGGTGGCGGCAAGACTCACGCGGCCACCCCGCGTTCGTTCGAGCAGAAGGTCAACCGCAAGATGTATCGCGGCGCCCTGCGCTCGATCCTGTCCGAGCTGCTGCGCCAGGAGCGCCTGCAGGTGGTCGACGCGATCGATGTCGCCGAGCCGAAGACCAAGCTGCTGTTGGGCAAGCTTGGCGAGTGGAAGGCTGACCGCGCCGTGATCGTCACCGAGAAGGACGATCTGAACCTGTATCTGGCCGCGCGCAACTTGCCGTATGTCTATGTCACCGACGCCGGTGCCTTGGATCCGCTCAGCCTCGTGCACGCCGAGCGCGTCTTCATGACGGTGGATTCGGTGAAGAAGATCGAGGAGTGGCTGGCATGAGCGACATTCGTCTGTACGACATCCTGAAGGCACCGGTCGTTTCTGAAAAGAGCGCCCGCCTGCAGGAGCAGCACAACCAGTACGTGTTCGAAGTCGCGCGCACTGCTTCCAAGACCGACGTCAAGGCGGCGGTCGAGAAGCTGTTCAGCGTTAAGGTCGACGACGTCACCGTGGTCAACATCAAGGGTAAGCGCAAGAGCTTCCGGTTCCAGCCGGGCCGGCGCAGCGATCGTCGCAAGGCCTACGTGCGCCTGGCCGAAGGCCAGAGCATCGACCTGGGCGCGAAGGCCTGATCCGAGGAATACGCCAATGGCACTGATGAAATTAAAGCCGACTTCGCCGGGACGCCGCTCCGCAGTACGCGTGGTGACGCCGGAGTTGCACAAGGGCGGCCCATACCAGCCGCTGACCGAGTCGCAGTCGAAGACGGGCGGTCGCAACAACAACGGTCGGATTACCACCCGGCATCGCGGCGGCGGTCACAAGCAGCAGTATCGTGTGATCGACTTCAAGCGCGACAAGGAAGGTATCCCGGCTCGTGTCGAGCGGTTGGAATATGATCCCAATCGCACGGCGAACATTGCCCTGCTGTGCTACGTCGATGGCGAGCGCCGCTACATTATTGCCCCCAAGGGCATCCAGGTCGGCGATCAGCTGATCTCCGGACGCGATGTGCCGATCAAGGTTGGCAACACGCTGCCGCTGCGCAACATGCCGATCGGTTCGGTTGTGCACTGCATCGAGATGAAGCCCGGCAAGGGTGCTCAGCTGGCGCGCAGCGCCGGGGCCGGCTGTCAGCTGGTCGCACGCGAACAGGGCTACGCGACCTTGCGTCTGCGCTCGGGTGAGATGCGCAAGATCCCGGCCGACTGTCGGGCCACCATCGGCGAGGTCGGCAACAGCGAGCACAGCCTGCGCAAGCTGGGCAAGGCCGGCGCCAAGCGCTGGCTCGGCATCCGGCCGACCGTCCGCGGCGTGGTCATGAACCCGGTCGACCACCCGCACGGTGGTGGCGAGGGCAAGACCTCCGGCGGCCGTCACCCGGTGACGCCCTGGGGCGTGCCGACCAAGGGTTACAAGACCCGAAAGAACAAGCGTACGACGCAGTTCATCGTTCGTCGCCGCAAGTGATGATGCTGCAGGACAGGATTTAAGACATGGCGCGTTCACTCAAGAAGGGCCCGTTCGTCGACCACCACCTGATCAGCAAGGTGGAGGCGGCTTCGGCCACAAGCAGCAAGAAGCCGATCAAGACCTGGTCGCGGCGCTCGATGATCCTGCCGGAGATGGTGGGTTTCACCATCGCCGTGCACAACGGCAAGCAGCACGTGCCGGTCCTGGTCAACGAGAACATGGTCGGGCACAAGCTCGGCGAGTTTGCTCCGACGCGGACCTTCAAGGGTCACTCGGGCGACAAGAAGTCGAAGTAACGGAGACGACCGATGGAAGCCAGAGCGATCCTGCGCGGCGCGCGCATCTCCCCCCAGAAGGCCCGACTGGTCGCAGACCAGGTACGTGGCCTGCCGGTCGGCCGTGCCACCGACGTGCTGTCATTCAGCCCGAAGAAGGGCGCGCAGCTGATCAAGAAGCTGCTGATCTCGGCGGTCTCGAATGCCGAGAACAACAACGGCGCGGACATCGACGAGCTGAAGGTCGCGCGGATCTTCGTGGACGAGGGTC
>CAZFUH010000402.1:0-3389 GCA_964522235.1 uncultured Rhodanobacteraceae bacterium | reverse complement strand
AGATTGCGCACACGCAGGCTGCGATCATCAACTCCGTGAATCGCCAGCCATCGCGTGTCGAACACCATCGGCAGCGAGAGCGTGCCATCCGGCCTACTCTTGGGATGCGTCATTCCCCCGATCCATGCGATCGGCTGGTTGCCGTCGCCGCTCCACAGCTCGGCGTAGGCGTAGACGTGTCCAGACGCTTGCGCCTGACTCTCGAGCGCAATGTTCAACTGCAGACGCTGGCGACTGATCGGTACGGCGGACACCCGATCCAGGATTCGATGGCGCTGCTCCAGGATCGGCAACGCGTGAAACGCTGTCCGAGCGATGCGACCGATTCCCTCCGCAGTTCCCGATACGTCCAGGCGCACGGCATAGCGGCCGGCGGGCAACGCCGGCAATTGAACCAGAGGGAATCCCTGCCGGGTCCTCGGCAGGCTGGCTGCCTCGGCAGAACCCAGTGTGTCGAGATGGACATCAAGTCCCGTCGATTCTTCCTGGATTCGAACCCGGACGGAGTCGAGTTCCGTTGCTCGTCGGTTTCCGCCATCGCGATCGTCACTCGCCGAGAACCCGACGCCGAGCGCAATCGGCTGACCTTCGACCAGGTTCAGGCCGGGCGCCACGGCGAAAGGACAGATGAACCCCGGCTGGTCGGCTGGATCGCACGGCACGTCACAATGAAATCCGCCTGGACACGGGTCGACCCAGGTATCAACGACGTTGTAGTCGAACGCGACAATGGTCTCGACCAGGGCGGCGTTGTGAGCCGGAGGGGGTTGCACCGAGATTGACCAGTTGCCCCCAGCCACCTCCCCGCCGGACACCGACAGACTCATCACACCGCCGGCGCTGTTGTTCATCGTCTCGATGCGCAGATCAGCCTGCGTGTCGGCGCAAGGTCCGGCGTTGCAACTCAGGCTACTGCCATTGAAACGATAGACGGCCCCGCTCGGAGAGACCAGGACGACCGGATGAAAATGCGGATACGCCGTGGTGACCTGCACCACGCTGAAGCCAACGCCCGGCGACGTGTCGAAACCCGGCGGTGCAATGGCCCGGGTCTGGGCATCGTCATCGCGCGCCGAATCGACCGGATCGATCACCAGCAAGTTGGACGAAACAACCAAGGCCTCGGCTGCGGGCAGGCGCATCGCTGAGAACTCATCGGGCGGACCCGACAGCGATTTGACCGACACCTCCGCGGCCAGGACAGGGGCAACACAGAACATCGCGGTGATTGCCGCGGCCAACAAACGATCGCGCGTCATATGAACTTCCCTCTCGAACCTGAGCGAATCTCAGGCGCAGAAAAGGCTAGTCGCTTGCTTCGCAACCGTCTGCGATTCCGATCACGCGAGAACTGTGCTGTGAACCTGCGAAACACCGATGGCATCCCGATCGACCCTTTCCTGACCATGGGCAGGCGGGCCATGGCTCCTGTCTCGGCCAAGCGGGGCCCTCAACACGATTGGCCGATCCTGATGCAGGCGTCGGAGGCCACCCCGAAATCGCGTGGAAAATTGAACCTGACTCCCTTCGGTTCGCCAGGGGAAAACGTCGCTGCCGCCCTTTTTTGTGAAGGGCGTGTTCAAAGTCCCCAGGGAGACGCTGGCCCCCGCGCGGCACCTCTTTCGTGGAGGGGTTTAATCCCCGCTCGGAGGCGCCATGAAACCGATCCTTATCTGCCTTGCCCTGCTCGCGCCGCTGTCGGTGGCGCATGCGGCCACCATTACCGTCACCCGGACCGACGATCCGGCGCCGGACGGGTGCCTGCCGAGCGACTGCTCGTTGCGCGAAGCGGTGCTCGCCGCGAACGCGACCGTGGCGCATGACACCATCGTACTGCGCTCGCAAACCTATACGCTCACCCGGGCAACCGATGGCTACCCGCCGTACCATGGCCTGGTCGGCCCCCTGCGGGTCGAGACCGCGATGACGCTGGCCGGCATCCATTCAAGCCGGACGCGCATCCGCTGGGCTTCGTCGCTGCCGTGGCACCACACGGTGCTGGAGTTCGCGAATCCCAACGCCGGCGGCACCGAGCTCACCCTGTCGCAGCTGACCGTGTCGCATGGACGCGCCGGCTGCATCTGGTCGGGCAGCCGCACCGACCTGCCTCCCAGCCGCCTGGTCATCGACCGCAGCGTGATCGAGCTTTGCGAGGGCGCCTACGGTGCAGCGGCGCGGATGCACGGCACCAGCCTGTCGCTGCGCGGCGCGGTGATCCGCGGCAACCAGGCGCTGCACGATGGTGGTGCATTCCGTTTTTCCGGCAGCGTCGATGTCGACAGCGCGGGATCGGAGATCAGCGGCAACCAGGCCGGATGGTATGGCGGCGCCATCAGCCTCCAGGGTGATGCGATGTGGCAGATGTACACCAAGGTCGTCTGGGTCGACGACGGCACCAGCGTTGTGCGCGACAATGCTGCGGGCGCGGCCGGCGGTGCGGTCGCGCTGTACAACGCCTCCACGCTGGACATCTCGACGGTCGAAGGCACGCCGCTCGGGCAGCTGATGACCTTCAGCGAAAATTACACCGATGGCAGCGGCGGTGCGTTCTACCTGCGCACCCAGGCCATGGACCACCCGGACGACAGCAACCGCTTGCAGCGCCTGCGCATCGTCGACAACGTCGCGCTGGTCGACGGTGGTGGCCTGCGGGTGTCCGGCAAGCTGCACGGGTCGGATCTGGAGATCGCCGGCAATGCAGCCAGCACCGGCAATGGCGGCGGGATCGCGCTGGCGGAGGGTAATGCGCACACCCGCGTCCTGGAGCGGATCAGCCTGCACGACAACCATGCGCGGCAGGGCGGCGGCGGCGCCCTGTACGCGACCTGCCAGAGCATCGAATTGCGGGACGCATCGGTCTTCGCCAATCGTGCGGCCGCCAGCCGCGGCCAGGCGATCGAGACCAGTGCCAACGCGACACTCAGTCACGTCACCGTCAGCGGCCACCAGACCGCCAGCGCGCCATCGCCCGCCCTGCACAAGACCATGAGTATGGCTTGCCCCACCGCCGCTATACGCTACGGCAACAGCCTGCTGCTGGACGCTTGCAGCGCGTCGTCGACCTGGCAGCTGGTCAGCGACGGCGGCAATCAGTTTGGTCCCGCGGCATCGGCCTGCCCGGCACAGTCGCGCATCGACCGGCGCCAGTCTGACGCCTCGGTCTTCCGTCTCGAGGTCGGACCCTTCGGCGGCGATTTCGACGTGACCGGTTGGACCGCCGGACTGTCGTCGCCACCGCAGCGCGACTGGGGCCAGGGTGCCCACTGCACCGCCAGCGACGTGCGTGGCAAGGCTCGTGACGTTGGCCGCTGTGATGCCGGCGCGTTCGAGCAATGAGCTAGTGTAGTGCGCCGGAAGTTTCGCACCCTTCTCGCTTGGTCTTCGGCCCC
>CAZFUH010000401.1:0-3393 GCA_964522235.1 uncultured Rhodanobacteraceae bacterium | reverse complement strand
TCGAACGTTTCTACAGCCCAGGCTCCTAGCCCGATCAAGGAGTCCTCGATCATGAACGGTGATGCCATCGCCAGCCGTGGCCGGATGATCGAGTCCGAGACCTTGATGTATACCGAAGCCGGCGCCAGCGCCGCCGCCATTGCCCGCCAGCTCGCCGCCAATGCCGCGGCGACCGCGGCGCTGGCCGAGCGCCTGCGGCATCGGCCGCCGCCGTTCGTGGTCACCTGTGGCCGTGGCAGTTCCGATCACGCCGCGACCTACGGCAAGTACCTGATCGAAACCCGGCTCGGTCGAGTCGTGGCGTCGGCATCACCGTCGGTCGGTTCCGTGTATGCCGTCGACCAGCAGATGGACGGCGCGCTGTATGTGCTGATCTCGCAGTCCGGCCGCAGTCCGGATCTGCTCGCCAATGCTCGCGCCGCGCGCGCGGCCGGCGCCTTGGTCGTGGCCCTGGTCAATGTCGAGGATTCGCCGCTGGCACAACTGGCCGACGCCGTCCTGCCCTTGCACGCCGGTCCCGAAACCAGCGTTGCCGCGACCAAGAGCTACCTGTGTTCGCTGGCGGCGCTGGCACATCTGGTCGGCCATTGGCGCCAGGACGGAGCCCTGCTGGCTTCGCTGCAGCAACTGCCGGCAGCCTTGCAATCGGCCTGGAGCGCCGACTGGTCGGACCTGGTTTCCGGTCTGGCCGAGGCCCGCAACCTGTTCGTGCTCGGTCGTGGTCTTGGCCTGGGCATTGCTCAGGAAGCGGCGCTGAAGTTCAAGGAAACCTGTGGTCTGCATGCCGAGGCCTACAGCTCGGCCGAGGTCCGGCATGGGCCGATGGCCCTGGTCGGCCGCGACTTTCCGGTCCTGGCATTCACGCAGCCGGACGAAACCGCGGCCGGGACCCTCGCCCTGCTCGACGAGTTTCGGCAGCGTGGTGCCCAGGTCTGGCTGGCCGCCGCCGACGGCGAACTGCCGCTGCCGCCGGCGCCGCATCCGGCGCTGGCGCCACTGCTGGCGATCCAGAGCTTCTATCGCGCTGCGAACGCACTGTCGCTGCGTCGTGGCTACCACCCTGACCTGCCACCGCATCTGAGCAAGGTCACCGAAACCCGATGAAGCACGCGCTGAGCCACGCCCGCGTTCTGACCGAGGACGGCTTCGTCGACGATCACGCCGTGGTGATCGATGGTGGGCGCATCCAGGCGCTGGTCGCCGCCGACCATCCGAGTCTGGCCGACATCGCCACGACCGATCTGCGCGGCGGCTTCCTGCTGCCCGGTTTCATCGACTGCCAGGTCAATGGTGGCGGCGGTGTCTTGTTCAACAATGGCCCGAACGTCGACGGCTTGCGCCGGATCGTGGCCGGCCATCGTCGTCATGGCACCACCAGTCTGCTGCCGACCCTGATCAGCGACGATATCGAGGTCATGCGTGCCGGCATCAGTGCGGTCGCCGACGCCCTCGCCGCCGGCGTGCCGGGCATCGCCGGCATTCATCTGGAAGGCCCGTACCTGGCGGCGGCGCGCAAAGGCACCCACGATGCCGACCGCTTTCGAGTACCCAGCCACGAAGAGATTGAACTGATCGGCTCCCTGGCCGGCGCCGTCACCCTGATCACCGTGGCTCCCGAATGCCTATCGGCAGAGCATATGCAGGCCTTGCTCGGCACCGGCGCGATCTGCGCGATCGGGCACAGCGGCGCCAGCTACGAACAGGCACGCGCAGCCTTGGCCACCGGCGTTCGTGGCGTGACCCATTTGTTCAACGCCATGTCGCCGCTGCAAGGGCGCGAGCCCGGCGTCGTCGGCGCCGCGCTCCTCGATCGCGAATCCTGGTGCGGCGTCATCGTCGACGGTCACCATGTCCACCCGGCCAGCCTGAGCCTCGCCCTGGCCTGCAAGCCTCGCGGAAAAGTGTTCCTGGTCACCGACGCGATGCCGCCGGTAGGCAGCGACGATCCCGTGTTCCGACTCTACGGCGAGAACATCGTGGTTCGCGATGGCGTTTGTCGCAATGCCGAAGGCAATCTGGCCGGCTCGGCGCTGGACATGGCCAGCGCCGTGCGCAACTGCGTCGAATGGCTGGACCTGTCGTTGGCCGAGGCGGCACGCATGGCTTCGACCTATCCGGCGCAGTTTCTCGGTCTCGCCGATCGTGGCCGGATCGCCACCGGTTGCCGGGCCGACCTGGTGCTGCTCGACGATGCGCTGCGCGTCCGCGCGACGTGGATTGCCGGCGATGACCGATGACCACCGACGTTCGCATCGCCTCGGTGGATGCTCTGCGCGGTCTCACGGTGGCGGCAATGCTGCTGGTCAACACGCCGGGCGACTGGAGCCACGTCTATGCGCCGCTGCGTCACGCTGACTGGCACGGTTGCACGGCGACGGATCTGATCTTTCCCCTGTTCCTGTTCATCGTCGGCGTCTCGCTGGCGCTCGCGCTGGCGACCGCGCACGACCGCGGCGTCAACGCTGCGCAGTTGCGCCGGGGTGTCTTGCTGCGTGCCGCACGCCTGGTCGCCGTTGGCCTGGGCCTGCATCTGTGCGCCTATCTGCTGTTGCAGCCCGAGCACTTCCGGCTCTGGGGCGTATTGCAGCGCATCGGCGTGTGCTTCGCAGCTGTCGGAATGCTCGCGATCTACACTCGGCCGCGTACGCAATGGCTGCTGCTGGCGCTCCTGCTGATCGGTTATACCCTGGCACTGACCGCGACTGGCGGCTACGAGCCCTGGAGCAATCTCGCCAGCCGCATCGACACCGCCCTGTTCGCGCCGTATCTGTATCAATTCGATCCGTTGACCGGACTGGGTCACGATCCAGAAGGGCTGTTGACTACGCTTCCGGCGATTGCGACGACCCTGCTGGGTCTGCGCGCTGGCGCCTGGTTGCGGCGCGGCGAACGTCATCGCCTGTTTCTTGCCGCCGTGGTTCTGCTGCTGCTCGGCTGGCTCGGGTCGCACTGGCAGCCTTGGAACAAGCAGCTGTGGACGCCGTCTTATGTACTCTGGACCGGCGGCTGGGCCTGTGGCCTGGCGCTGCTCATGCATGTTCTGGTCGACCGCAGCGGCTGGCCGGCCATCGGTCGAAGTCTCGGCGTCAATGCCATCGTCGCCTACACCGGATCGGCGCTGATGGTCTATGGCTTGATCGCCGTCGGCGCCTGGTCCTGGCTGTATCAGTATGGCTTTGCCGGCTGGATGACGCCATCGACCGGAGCGTACCTACCATCGCTGGCATTCGCCGTCGCCTTCGTCTCGCTCTGGTGGGCGCTGATGCACTGGCTCGAACGGTGCGGCTGGCAGATTCGGATCTAGCCCGCATTATTCATGAACGTTCGTCGCGAGGTCGACGAGACGCCGCTGGGACGCGGCGCGCGGACTGGAAGGCGGCGAAGGCGTAGCCG
>CAZFUH010000400.1:0-3424 GCA_964522235.1 uncultured Rhodanobacteraceae bacterium | reverse complement strand
TACGCCAGCCCTGGTGGCGGGGTCATTCCGAATCGATTCGGAATCGATGACGAAATGATTCGAAACCCGGCCGTATGCGACCGGCATTCAGGTCGCGATGAACGCCCGATGGCGGAGCCGAGATGTCGATCATCGACTGATGATTGGCAAGCAGGACGTACGGCCGCGACCAGTCGATCGCGTCGATGCCTTCGATGCGCAGGCGCGCGCCGGCACCGAACAGCAAGCCCGGTGCCCACAGCCGCCGCACCATCGCCGGCGGCAGGCGCTGCGATCGGGTCGCCGCCCAGATCAGCCAGGCCAGCGAGGGCGGTAGAAGTCACTGGGCTTCGGCGCGGATGTCCATCCTTGGTCCTTTGTCATCGAGTGCTCACGTCCCTCATGGCGTCGAGCGGTGTCAGGGTTGAACTCAGAGCGGGCGCAGTGGTCGACCTTCGCGATGGCCGTGCCGCCGGTAGTGGTACTCCGCGGAAACACCGGCGTCAGCGACATCCGGGTTGGCGGCAAGATACTGTTCGGCGTCGAAATCGTCCGGCAACAGTGCTTCGTCAGGCTCGTGCGTCCGTGGTCGGTATTCCAGAATCGCGTAGAACTCCAAAGCCCCGCATATGGTTTCGAATACGCGCACCGGCCACAGTTCGGTCAATCCAAGATCGTACAGGCCCTGCATGATCCGGCGCAGGCTGTCCGGTGTGAACTGCCATGCATGACAGTCCAGGTAGTGGTCTGGATGTCCCTGCACCAGCTTCAACGCCTTGCCGAACAATTCCGGCTCCTGATCGCCGCGCGCCTCACCATGATCGCCGTTCCAATGCCGGTGTGCTTCGTTGTGCGTCGTCATCGCAAGGTGTTCGATGACCGAGCGGGCGCTGTGCAGCTTCGCTTGACGAACCTCTGCGTCCAGGACATCGGCCATGCTGCTGGCGCGCAGGAAATGATCGAAGCAATAGCGTTTGTCGGGGACGATCACGAAATAGCGGCCGCCGGGACGCAGCACGCGAGTCACGCCTTGCAGATGCGCGACAAGATTGGGTTGATGCTCGATCGAATGGCAGCTGACGACGACCTCGAACTGCTCATCGATGACGGCAAGATCGCCATTCGGCGAGACATAGTCGATTTCCGGGCAGTTGCGACCATCCATGCCGCATGCGTCTGCCTTGCGCCGCAGTTCCTCGGTCGGAACGACATCGAGGTAGCGGACATTCGGCCCGCGCAGCACCGGGTTTGCCATCGGGCCGATCTCAAGCGCTGACAGTGAAGGATCGATCAGGCTGACGAAGCCGTCGCGCGTCGCGGCTGGACTGCCGCTCCGGCCCTCGATGCGGCCGGTGTTCCAGAAATGGCTCCGAGCCGACGCTTCGTCCATGTCCGCGAGATCCGGGTACGTTCGCCGGTAGTAGTCGGGATCGAACTCGGGTGGCAGATCGAGGCCGGCCTCGAGCGAGACCGGTTTCGAGCTGCGAAGGCGGGTCAGAACCCGCTTCAGAAAGGAGGCCATGGACGTAGCTCGCAAGGGTATCGCAGCGAAGTATACGAGCAGCTAACGTTGCCCGGGCATCTTGTGGTGCTTCTATGCGAATGAGAACAGGCGTCGGTGGTCTGCAAGCAATCTCGCCGACTCGGCCGGATCGGGAGTCGTCGACCAGTCACCGCGGACCCGAGTGCCGCCCAGTTGCAGGCCATCGCGGCGCGGGAACATGTACAGGCCGGAGCCGCCCTCGATGACGCCATAGTCGATCTCCGGTTGCGGCGTGAGCACGGTCAGCTGGCCCTTGATCGGCATTAGCGACGAATCGTCGAACAACTCGCGGGCGCCGATTCCGGTGCAATTGATCACCACCGGTTCGGGCAGAGCGGCGACCTCGTCGGCGGCGCGCAGCGTGCGCAGCTGGATGCTGCCGCCGGCACCGCGGAAGGCCTCGATCAGTGCCGGCAGGTAGACCGAAGGTTCGATCATCAGCAGGCGGAACTCGTGCACGTAGCGGTCGCCGAACGGGTGCTTTCCCGGTCCGTGGGTATGGGCGCGGAACAGCTCCGGTGCCACCGCCCAGTCCCAGCTCAGTCCCGGCTGCGGTCGCGACGACAGCAGGTACATCGGAATCCAGCGCACGCCGTAGCGCTGGTCCGGCAGCAGCTGGAAGTAGCGATGGGAATAGCGCAGAGCTGCCGCCAATTGCGCCGCGAACGTTTCGCTCCGATGTTCGGGATCGACGAGGTACGCCGGTGCCCACAGCGCCCCGGCGACGTTCGAGACCGTGTCCGGCGGCAACTCCCGGGCATAGATGGTGACCTCGAAGCCATGGTCCTGGAACAGCCGCGCCGTCGCCAGTCCAACCGCACCGCAGCCGAGCACCGCTATGCGTCGGTGGTGCTGCGCCAGAGCCAGATCGAGCGCCAGTCGCGCGGTACCCCAGCTCAGGGTGACGCCGCAGCCGCCATGACCGTAGTGGTGGATCACCAGGGTTTCGCCGAAGCGCTCCGGCTCGACCCGGAAACCCTGCGGCCGGAACGGACGCAGCCCGGCGACGTCGCGGATCACCAGATGCTCGGCAATGCGCGGCTGCGCCAGCCGCAGACCGGGTTCGCGCGATGCGGCGCCCGCTCGTGCGCAGTGTGCGCTACAGCCAGGCAGCAGCAGACCCGGCAGGATCGCCAACGAAGCTTGCAGCAAGGCGCGGCGGCTTGGCATCAGTAGACGTTCGATCCGATTGCAGCAGTTTTAGGGTGACCGGTACGGTGCCGGCCCGACTGAAGGATAGTGCAGCGCGGCTGTGCTGCCGAATCGGCCAGCTTGGCTCTCGGCAACTTGACGAAATCGCCTGCGGGACATCACGCTGCGGCGATGGTGATGACACTGATTCGCGATGCCGAGGTCTATGCGCCGCAGCCGCTCGGGCGCCGCCATCTGCTGCTCGGCGGCGGCGTCGTGCTGTGGACGGGCGCCGAGCTGCCGCAGCTGCCCGATACGCTGGCGGTCGAGGTCGTCGATGTCGGCGGTCGGCGCCTGATCCCGGGCTTGATCGATGGTCATGTTCATGTCACCGGCGGTGGTGGCGAGGCCGGCTTTCGCAGCCGGGTGCCGGCACCGATGCTGTCGCGCTACACCGCCGCCGGGGTCACGACCGTGGTCGGCCTGCTCGGTACCGACGATGTCGCGCGTGGGCCGCGGGAACTGCTGGCGACGGTCAACGCCTTGCGCGAACAAGGATTGAACGCATACACCTGGATCGGTGGCTACCACCTGCCGATCGCAACCTTGACCGGCAGCGTGCGCGGCGATCTCGTGTTCATCGACAGCGTGCTCGGTGTCGGCGAGCTGGCGATCAGTGATCATCGCTCCAGCCAGCCGACCCTGGAGGAATTGCTGCGGGTTGCGTCCGAGGTCCACGTCGCCGGCCTGATCACCGGCAAGGCCGGCGTC
>CAZFUH010000399.1:0-3424 GCA_964522235.1 uncultured Rhodanobacteraceae bacterium | reverse complement strand
GTCACGGTCTGGCCGAGGCCGAAGGGATTGCCGACCGCGACCACGAAATCGCCGACGCGCAACGGCTCGGAGTCGGCCAGGGCCAGCGCGGTCAGATCCTCGCTGGGAATCCGGATCACCGCGATGTCGGTGTCCGGATCGGAGCCGACGCGCTCGGCGGTCAGCGTGCGGCCATCGGACAAGGTCACCGAGATATCGTCGGCGCCGCCGATGACATGATGGTTGGTGATCACCAGGCCGCGCCGGGCATCGACGATCACGCCCGAGCCCAGGGAGCGTTCGACGCGCTCGCGCGGCATGTCCGGCACGCCGAAGAAGTGCCGGAAGAACGGATCATCGAAGAACGGCGACTGCCGCACCTGGACCCGGCTGGCGGTGTAGATATTCACCACCGCCGGCATCACCCGCTCCAGCATCGGCGCCAGCGACGGCAGCGGTTCGCCGTCGACTGCAACGGGCAGGCCGGCCGCCGTCACCGGCGCGACCATCTCCGGCATGGCGCCATCGCGCCAGGCCGAGCCGAGCCAGCCGGCGGCAAGCGCGATCACGATCAGGATGGCGAACTGTGTTTTCGAAATCATCGGCAAGAGTCTCGGCTCGAAGAAGGTCGGGTGCTCGGCGCCGTCAGACCGGCGATGCCGCTCCAGGTTCCGTGCCGAACGCCGACACGTTCATTGCCGATGCCGGATCGCCCGGACCTTGCCAATCGCCGTCACGGCAACGAGCAACGCCAGCAGGAGCAGCCCGATGCGTCCGAGCGGATCGCCCAGGCCGGCCAGCGGCACCGGTGACGGCGGCAGTCCGCCGATCGCCAGGTTGACGATGTTGTCGTCGGGGTTGGTGTCGACTACGCAGAACCTCGGGAAGGCCGAGAATGGATACACGCGCGCTTGCGTGGCGGTGGGCAGTACCTCGATCATCGCCGAGCAGACCACGGTCTCGCCGGGACTGATCCGAGGCCCGTAGAAGCTGTAGTAGATGCCTTCCGGCCAATCCTCCGTGCCCGGCTCGTGGTACTCGTTCAGATTGCAGCTGCCGGGGACCTGATGCAGACGGAAGGTCTGGGCGTCCCCGCTTGGCACCGGTACCCTGGGATGCACGATCAAGAAAAATCCGGACCACGACTCAGCGAGGTGGCGGACCACGAAATCCAGTCGGCCGGTTTGACCGGCCCAGGCGCCGCCGTCCAGATCCGATTCAATCGTCATGCTCAGGTCCACCCGTGCCGGCGGCGAACACTTCGCCGACGGTTCCGCTGCCGTCGTCGGCGCCGCGACGGCGCCGAACAGCATCAGCAGGAGCATGGGCCAGTGCCGCATCGGTTTTCCTTGTGAGCGGGCAGCTCGTTCCCAGCAGGGTAGCAAACGTGCCCGGCAGCGTCGGATCCGGCCATCCCGCAACTGCCGATGTTGCGTCGCAACAACAAAAAAGTGTGATCGTTGACACAATGACGACACATGTGTAACGTCCCGGCTGCTACCATATCTTGTGGATCGCCTAGCCACGGGCCACAATAACTTGTGCGACCCTAACAAAATCAGCGCTTTGAGCCAGGGAGCGAACATCATCATGAGTACTGTGCGACTGCAAGCCGTCGCGACCGCGCCACGCGACATCCCTCTGCAGCCCGCGTCCCAGGATATCTGGGACAAAAAGTATCGACTGAAGACCAAACAGGGCGAGCCGGTTGACGTCGGCATCGACGACACCTACCAGCGCGTCGCCCGCGCCCTGGCCGATGCCGAGCCGACGCCGGAGAAGCAGGCCTACTGGTACGAGCGCTTCCTGTGGGCGCTGCGCCGCGGCGCGATTCCGGCCGGCCGGATCACCTCCAATGCCGGCGCCCGCGAGCACAAGCCCAAGACCAGCACGATCAACTGCACGGTCTCCGGCACCATCGAGGATTCGATGGACAACATCCTCGACAAGGTGCACGAGGCCGGCCTGACCCTGAAAGCTGGCTGCGTCGCGCCGGACACCTGGGTCGTCACCGATCGCGGCCTGGTCAGCGCCGAGCAGGCGGTCAACGAGCAGCATGCGCAGATGCTGGCGTACGACCGGGATGCCCGCAGGTTCGAGATGCGCCGGATCGAGCGCCACCTGACCACCCATGTTGCGCGCGAAGACAACATCGAGATTCGCGCCAACGGCGCCGCGCTGCGCACGTCGGTGCGGCATCCGGTGCTGGTGTATCGGGATGGCGCCCTGCGCTATGTCCGCGCCGACGAGGTCGCGCGTGAGGACGCCCTGGTCCAGCACTGCTTTCCGTGGCGCGCCGATGACGCGACCATGCTCGATGCCTGGTTCGCCGGCGCCCATCTCGGCGATGGCAGCGCGTACGAGAAGCGGCACGACTACAAGCCCTCGCGCTCGGCCTGGCAGCGCAAGGCCCTGGCCCAGGGCCGTCGTCTGGTGTTCAAGATTCGCGCCGCCGAGCGCGAAGTCGTCGAGCGTTATGCCGCGTTCTTTCAGTCGTTCTGCGGCTCTCAGGCACAGGTGGTCGCTGCACGCACCGGCCACGGTACGCCGGTGTGGGACTACACCGTCGCCAGTTTCGAGGCCAGCCGCGCGGCCGACCTGATCGATCACCAGACCGGCGCCAAGACCGCGCACCTGCGTGTGCCGGCCTGGATCGTGCAACACCCCGAGCGCCATTTCCTGCCCTTCCTGGCCGGCCTGATCGATACCGACGGCACCGTCAGCCGCGAGTACGGCAGCGCCACAATCGCAACCCAGAACGCCGGTTTCGCCGCCGAACTGAAGGCTTTGCTCGGCCTGTTCGGCGTCCAGAGTGGCTTGACCGTGCGCAAGCCGCGCACGCATCTGCTGAACGGGCACGAGGTGCGCGACAGCGGCGGCGCCATGCTGAAGATTTCCGATTCGGCGTTTCTGGCCGTGGTCGCGCGCTACATGGCCGACAGCGGCAAGCGCTCGCGCATCCTCGATCACGCCAGCCAGCCTGGCCAGTACGACCGCTACGTTCTGCCGCTCGAGCTGGCCGCGCTGCTGGCCGAGTTGGAGACCGGTCTGGGTCACAAGGAACGGCAGTCGCTCGGCTTCTACCATGGCTACCACCGTCGCCCGGTCGTCAGCCGGGTCTGGCTGGAGCGCTGGCAGCAGCGCTTCCCGGCGCTGGCGCCGCTGATCGACTTCGCCCGCTGCCTGCGCCCGGTCGAGGCGATCGAGCGCGGTCTGGATCTGCCCGAAACCTTCTACGACTTCACCGTCGAACGGCATAACAACTACCTGGCCGGCAATGCCGGCCTGCTGGTCATCCACAACTGCGGCATCGGCTATGAGTTCAGCACCTTGCGGCCGCGTGGGGCCTATGTCTCCGGCGCCGGCGCGTACACGTCCGGGCCGCTGTCGTTCATGGACATCTACGACAAGATGTGTTTCACCGTGTCCAGCGCCGGCGGCCGCC
>CAZFUH010000398.1:1119-3426 GCA_964522235.1 uncultured Rhodanobacteraceae bacterium | reverse complement strand
TTCCCGGGAACGGCCGGGTCTCCCTCGTCGAGGTCCCGCTGTGGGCGCTGTTCGGCATCGGCCTCGTCGTCCTGCTGGCGATCGCCGTCGCGACCGCGCCGGCCGACCCCGAGGCCGCCGGCCAGAAGCTCGTCCTGGCGTGCGGCGCCGCGCTGGCCGCCTTCTGGGTCCTGCTGGTGCTGCCGGTGATCGCCAGCGACACCGGCTTCCTCCTGACGCTCGCCGCCGGCCTGGGGTGCGCCGCCGCGTGGCTGGCGCGCCCCGCGGGCACCGGGGGGACCCGCTGACCGTCGACCGCCGCCTCCTGGTCCTCGGCGGGGTGCTGGCGACCCTGTCGCTGGGGCTGCCGTTCCGTCGCATCCAGTTCACCAGCGACCTGCTGCCGTCCGACGTGATCGGCGTATCCGTCTATGACCGTGCGAGCGGCCAGTTCGTTTTTCACCCGGGCCCGATCTTCACCGAGGTACTGCTGGCCGACGAGATCAATCGCGCCAGCCCGAAGACGCAAAGCGCGCTGCTCGAGGCGATGGAGGAAAGCCAGGTCTCGGTCGACGGCCTGTCGCGGCCGCTGCCGCAGCCGTTCTTCGTGATCGCGACCCAGAACCCGCTGCATCAGGTCGGCACATTTCCCCTGCCCGAGTCACAGTTGGACCGATTCCTGATGTGCATCAGCCTCGGCTATCCGGATCGCGCCGCCGAGCGTTCGCTGCTGGCAGGTGAACCGCGCCGCGACATGTTGCGAGCACTGCCGCCGGTGGCACGACCGGCCGATCTGCTGGCCGCGCAGCAGTCCGTGAAGAAGGTCTTCGTGTCCAGCGCGCTGCTCGACTACGTGCAGGCCCTGCTGGCACACACGCGCGGTTCGGGCAAGTACGCCGACGGCCTGTCGCCGCGCGCCGGCCTGGCGCTGCTGGCGGCGGCGCGCGCCTGGGCCTGGCTGGACGGCCGTGACCACGCGATTCCGGAAGACATTCAGAACGTGCTGCCCTCCGTCGCCGGTCACCGGCTGCACATGACCCACCGCGACGGCGGCCGCGTCCTGCAGGGCCGGGAACTGGTGACGCAGCTGATCCAGGCAGTCAAGGTGCCGTGAGCGTCACCACCCATCCGCTGTCGATCCGCATCGCCGCCTGGATCGCCGGGCGCGATGGAGTCGAGCACGGCGACGTGCTGCTCGACCGCAAACGCGTGTACATCCTGCCCACCCGCGCGGGCCTGCTGTTCGCGGCGGCGATGTTGATGCTGCTGGTCGGCGCCATCAACTACGGGCTGCAGTTGGGATTTCTGCTGACGTTTCTCGTGACCAGCATGGCCGTGATCGGCATGTACCACACGCACCGCAACCTGGCGCGCATCACGCTGCGCGGGCATCACGTCGACAACGTCTTTGCCGGCGACCTGGCGTCGTTCCAGGTCTCGCTGTCCAATCCGACCGCCGAGGCGCGCTTTGCGCTGCACGGCGGCGCCTGGGAGCGCGAGAGCGGCCGTTGCCCGGTGTGTTCGTCGACCTGCCGGCCAACGGTGCCGCCACGGCGGCGATCGGCCTGCCAACCCGCCGGCGTGGTGTACGCCCGTGCCCGCGCCTGCGAATCGAGTCCCGTTTTCCTTTCGGGCTGTGGACCGCCTGGGCCTACTTCACGCCACCGCTGACAGCGATCGTGTACCCCGCCCCGGAAGACGACGCGCCGGCGCTGCCGATGGTCGCGGGCGCCGCGGGCGAAGGGATTTCCGCGGTCGTCGGCGGCGAGGACTTCGCGGGCGTGCGGCCCTACCAGGCGGGTGATTCGCAGAAACGGATCGCTTGGCGGCTGGCGGCACGCTCGGACGCTCTGGCGGTCAAGCTGTTCGAAACGACCGCCGGAACCGAACTGGTGCTCGACTACACCGGCCTGCCGGTGGCGCTGACAGCCGAGCAGAGATTGTCGCGGCTGGCGCGCTGGGTGCTGCTGGCCGACGCGGCGCAGTTGCGCTACGCATTGCGCCTGCCCGGCGGGGATGCGCCGGCCGACCAGGGGCCGGCACACCGCGAGCGCTGTTTGCAGGCGCTGGCGCTGTTTCCAGGCTGACCCGGATGGCTGCCAACGGCGCCCCGAGCGCGCCACCCGGCCCCTGGCAGTCGACCCGCGACGGCCTGCGCCAGAACCTGCGCTCGCTGCTCGCGCCCCAGGTGTCGACCGCGGCCCGCGAGCGGCGCGACACGATCGCACTGCTGATCGCGGTCGCCCTCGTCGTCGCGCCCCACTTCGATCACATCCCGTGGTGGTCGGTCGCGCTGCTGGCGCTGCTGTGGCTGTGGCGGCTCGAGCT
>CAZFUH010000398.1:0-1109 GCA_964522235.1 uncultured Rhodanobacteraceae bacterium | reverse complement strand
GTGTCGCGGCGACCGTTGCCGGGGCGCTTCGCGATGTTGCCGCTGCTGATCGGTGCCGCGGGCGCGGTCGCGCTCGAGCACGGCACGCTGGTCGGTCGCGACGCCGGGGTCAACTTCCTGCTGCTGCTGATGGCGTTGAAGATTCTCGAGATGCGCGCGCGGCGCGATGTCTTCGTCGTCATCTTTCTCGCCTTCTTCATTCTGCTGACCCAGTTCATGTTCGGCCAGGGATTGCACATCGCCGCGCTGACGCTGGCCGCGGTGATCCTGCTGTTCTTCGTGCTGGTGAGCGTCAACCTGGTCGAAGCCGACCTGCCGGCCGCGCACAAGCTCAGACTGACCGGCCGTGTGCTGCTGCAGGCGATCCCGCTGACGATCGTCCTGTTCGTACTGTTTCCGCGTCTGTCTGGCCCGTTGTGGAGTCTCGGAGCCGATCCGCGCAGCGCAAGCACCGGCCTGTCCGAGCGCATGACGCCCGGCTCGATCGGCAGCCTGCTGCAGTCCGACGAGATCGCGTTCCGGGCCCGGTTCGCCGGCCCGCAGCCGGCGCGCAACGAGATGTACTGGCGTGGCCCGGTGTTCGGCACGTTCACCGGCCGCTCATGGATACCGATGGCACAGCGGCTGGTCGCGCCCGCCGCTCCCACGATCGAGGTCGAACCGACCTCCGTCTTCGACTACACCGTCACGCTCGAGCCGCACCATCGCGACTGGCTGTTCGCGCTCGAGATGCCCGTCGGTGCCGATTCCGTGTCGCCGCCGGCTGCACGGATGAACGCCGACGGCGAACTGTTGCTCGCGGGCGGGCTGGTCAACGAGCGCATGCGCTATTCAGCGCGTTCGTACGCGCGCTACGCGATCGGTCGCGACGAGTCGCCGCTGGCGCTGCAGGACTGGGTCGCGCTGCCGCCGGGGTTCAATGCCCGCACGCTGCAGTTTGCCGCCGACCTGCGTCGCCGCGTCACGGCGCCCGGAACCGAAGGTCGCAGCGCCGACGCGCAGCTGGTCGAGGCGGTACTCGACCTGTTCCGGCGCAACGAGTTCTACTACACGCTCGAGCCGCCGCTGCTGGGCAAGGACTCGGTCGACGAGTTCCTGTTCGAGACCCG
>CAZFUH010000397.1:0-3426 GCA_964522235.1 uncultured Rhodanobacteraceae bacterium | reverse complement strand
GGGCAGGAAGGCACCGCCGGAGTCGACCAGGTAGACGCAGGGCAGGTGGTTCTCCAGCGCGATCTCCTGTGCGCGCAAGTGCTTTTTTACCGTGATCGGGAAGTAGGTACCGCCTTTCACGGTGGCATCGTTGGCGACGACCATGACCTCGATGCCATGGACGCGCCCGATTCCGGTGACCAGCCCAGCGCCCGGGGCGGCACCGTCATACATCCCGTGCCCGGCCAGCGGCGACAGCTCAAGAAACGGCGAGCCCGGATCGAGCAGGGCGCGGATACGTTCACGCGGCAGCAGCTTGCCGCGTGCAGTGTGCTTGTCACGAGCCCTGGCACCGCCGCCTTCGGCGGCCGTCGCCATCTGCATCTTCAGATCCTCGACCGCCTGCCGCAGGCATTCGGCGTTGCGTTTGTAGTCGTCGCTTCGCAGATCGATCTTGCTGGTGAGTACGGGCATGGGCGCGGCGCTGGGCTGAAAGGCTCGCGCATGTAATCACATGGTCGGCATTGGTGCCAGCCTGGGTCGATACCGGGTGCTGCTGTCAGCTCCGCGTGCTGCACTGCAAATTGACATTCAGAGAAGGAAAAGGTAATGCAAAAAAACTCAGGGGTAGCCTCAGGGAGGTGGTCATGCGGATCGGATTCCCGATGTGTTTCGTGTTCCTGATGGTGCTGCCTGTGACCGCGAACGCGGTGGACTCAGACGCCGGACCGGTTGAACTTGATTCGGCCTCATCGGTGGGCCCAGCGATATCTGTGCATCTGGATCCGGAGACCGGCGAGTTGCTCGATGCGCCGTTGCAACTGGAGCGACTCGCGCCGTCGCGATTGCCGGCGCCGGACTATGCGAACTTTCAGGTCCAGGAGATTCCCGGCATCGGCACCTACGTACATCTGGGTGACGACTTTCAAATGATCAGCTGGGCGCGGATCGACGGCGCAGGCGAGATCGTGCACGAATGCGAGGGCGCCTCGGTGTTGCCGGCGAAGCCTCAGGAGCAGCAGCGATGAAACGGGCAGCGATGCTCCTGGCGCTTCTGGTCCTGATTCCCGGTGCCGCTGCGGCGGCGGTGATCCAGATCATCAACCAGGATGGCCCCGGAGAGGGCTTCAACGATTCGACGCCGGTACTGCCCGAAGGCGGCAACCCGGGCACGACGCTAGGCCAGCAGCGCCTGATCGTGTTCCAGCGCGCGGCAGCGATCTGGGGCGCGTTGCTGCGCAGTGACCAGGTTATCAAGGTCGGCGCGAATTTCGATCCCTTGGTGCCTTGCGGCAGCGGCAGCGGGGTACTCGGCCAGGCCGGGCCCACCGGTGTGATTTCGTTACCGGCACCGCCGCCCGGTCTGGTCAGTAACACCTGGTACCCGATCGCACTCGCCGAGGCGGCCAGCAACCAGAACATCAACGCCGGCAACGAGATCAGCACGACGTTCAACAGCGATATCGACAACGGTTGTCTGTCCCCGGGCACACGCTTCTGGTACGGCATTGATCCGAATGCAGCTCAGGCGCCACAGACGTTCGCCCTGTTTCCCGTGGTGCTGCACGAGTTGGCCCACGGGTTGGGGTTCCTGACCGTCGTCTGCACCAACAGCGCCGGTTGTGGTGCGACACCGTTCGGCGGCTTGCTCGGCAATCCGCCGCGACCGGACATCTGGACCACGTTTCTGGCCGCTGCCGGCAACCAGGGATTCCCGTGGCGCGACATGAGCGATGCCCAGCGCGCTGCCGGCATCACCAGCGATCCCAACCTGGTCTGGGTCGGCGCTCAGGTCACCAGCGATCTGCCGGTGTTCCAGCCGTCCGGACCGGCGATCAACAGCGGTCGCATGCGCATGCATGCACCGGGGACGGTACAGCCTGGTTCCAGCGTTTCGCATTTCACGTCCGCCGCGAGCCCGAACCTGTTGATGAAGCCGGTACTGGGGGCTGGTGTGTTCAATCAGGTCGATCTGACCTGGTCGTTGTTCCGCGACATCGGCTGGGCGGTAAACCCGCGTGACACGCTGTTTCGCGACAATTTTGATGCCCGTTGAACCAGGTTGACGCCAAAGCCGCACCCGGAGCGGGTGCGGCTGTTCCGGGATCAGAGCAGTTCGATCGCGAGCGCAGTTGCCTCGCCACCGCCGATGCACAGGCTGGCAACGCCGCGCTTGCCGCCGCGGGCACGCAGGGCGTGAATCAGGGTGACGACGATGCGAGCGCCGGAGGCGCCGATCGGATGACCGAGGGCGCAGGCGCCGCCGTTGACGTTGACCTTGGCATGGTCCAGGCCCAGCTCCTTGATCGGCGCCATCGCGACGCAGGCAAAGGCCTCGTTGATTTCGTACAGGTCGACGTCACCGCTATTCCACCCAGCCTTGGTCAGCACCTTCTGGATTGCCGCCACCGGCGCCGTGGTGAACCACTGCGGTTCGTGCGAATGGGTGGCGTGGGCGACGATTCGGGCCAGCGGCTTGATCCCGTGCTTCGCGGCGGTTTCGGCTGACATCACCACGGTCGCTGCGGCGCCATCGGAGATCTTCGAGCTGGAGGCAGCAGTGATCGTGCCGCCGTCGCGCTTGAAAGCGGGGCGCAGGGTCGGAATCTTGCCGAGGTCACAGCGTGCTGGCTCCTCATCGCTGTTGACTTCGACCTCGCCCTTGCGCGTGGTGACCTTGACCGCCGCGATCTCGCCGGCGAAGGTGCCGTCGCTGATCGCCCTCATCGCACGCTCGACCGAGGCGGTGGCGAACGCATCCTGATCCTCGCGGCTGAAGCCATACTTGGCGACGCAGTCTTCCCCGAACACGCCCATGGCCTGCTTGTCGTAGGGATTGGTCAGGCCGTCCCACATCATGTGGTCGACGATCTCGCCATTGCCCATACGATAGCCGCCGCGTGCCTTGCCGAGCAGGTAGGGGGCATTGGTCATCGATTCCATGCCGCCGGCAATGGCAATCGAGATCGAGCCGGCCTTGATCGCGTCGTGGGCCTGCATGATCGCTTTCATGCCGGAGCCGCAGACCTTGTTGATCGTCGTACAGCCGGCCGAGGTCGGGATCCCGGCACCGAGCGCTGCCTGACGCGCAGGAGCCTGCCCGAGATTGGCCGGGAGCACGCAGCCCATGAGCACCTCCTCGACAGCATCGGCCGGCAGGCCGGCGTCGGCGAGGGCGGCAGCGATTGCGGTGCTGCCCAGTTGAGTGGCGGGAACGCCGTCGAACTGGCCCTGGAACGAGCCGATGGCGGTGCGCTTGGCACCGGCGATGACGATGTCGGTCATGCTGGGAATTCCTTGAAGTCGGATTCGGGGAGCGGTTTGAAAGACTACGGTTCAGCCATTATGCGCCCGGTGCTGCGCCGCGACAAACAGGGCTGAAGCTCCTGACGGGCTAGCCCGCATTATTCATGAACGTTCGTCGCGAGGTCGTCGAGACGCCGCTGG
>CAZFUH010000396.1:0-3433 GCA_964522235.1 uncultured Rhodanobacteraceae bacterium | reverse complement strand
TGCAACGGCGCCCTCGCCATTGAGTACGCCGATCGTCGAGCTTACATAGCACCACGATGCGCGCTCTCCGATCGACGCACTCAATGACGATGGCATCCGTTTCGCCTCGAACGCTTCTGCCGCGCAGGCTCCTAGGCCAAACAGTTCATTTGATGAATGCGGCCTCGAACGCAATCGGTTTGCGGTGTCGATGGTGTTGGCGCCGGACGCGCTGTACAGGACGTCATATCCGCGGCTCGGGGCGGAACCAGAGCCAGGTCGCGACTGCGGTCATGATTGCGGTGCCGGTGGCGGCCAGCCACCACTTCGGTGCGGTCAGGAACATGATCACGGCGCATAGGCTCATCATTGTCGTCGCCAGCCACTTTGCACGCCGGCTGACCGCGCCTTCCTGTTGCCAGTGGACGATCATCGGTCCGAACTGCCGGTGCGCGAGCAGCCGGGCATGCAGGCGCTGCGAGCTGCGTGCGGCTGCAAACGCTGCCAGCAGCACGAACGGAACGGTCGGCAGGCCCGGCACGATGATGCCGATCACCGCCAGCGCCAGACTGGCATAGGCCAGCAACCACCAGGCCCAGCGTATCGGAGACGAGACCGGACGTGGCACAGGGCGCGAGTTCATCCGTTTTCGCGCCTGGACTTACGGCAAGTGCACGAGCACGGCCCGCAACCGTGTCGCACGGCGCTGGCCGGGTTCGGCCGGCGTGCGGTCGTCGAGTTCGGTCCAGGCCAGTACGGCGTGCCTGCCGAGTGCGGCCAGCCGCGGCAGGCCGATGTCGCGGCCGGGCGGCAGGGTGGCGATGTCCAGACGTGCGCGTTCGCGCAGGGTTTCGTCCAGATATGCGAGGCGCAGCACGGCGTCGCCGGCGTCGCCAGCGCCAAGCCAGGTGAGCAGCCAGCCGTCTGCGCTGGCGGCGACATCGACGCGGCCGAGCACGCGCTGTCCGTGTTCGAGTACATGAAACGCGGTTTCGGCATCGGCCGGCTGTGGCGGCGCGGCCGGCGACAGCAGCCGGTAGCGCACCGACAGTTCGTCGCCGTCGGCCATCGTCGACCAAGCGGTCAATACCTGTTCGCCGCGCGCGGCCAGGGCCGGACCATTGACCGGACAGCCGGCGATGGTCCAGCCGTCGTGATGGACGGCGACGCCGGCCTGCCAGCCGTTGCTGCTGCGATGGGCGAGCGAGGTGTCGCGCACGTCGGCATCGCTGCGGTCGCGATAGATTGCCAGATGCTCGCCGTTGTCCAGGCGCACCAGGCCGGTCGGGCAGCAGGAGCAGACCCGGGCGTCGATCTCGATCTCGTCGTCGACCGCGGCGTCGGTGCCGATGACGGCGCTGCGCAGGCTCATGGACGATTCGTGACCGTCGTGGCCGTGATCGTCATGGCCTGTGCCGTCTGAGGCGCCGTTGCGACCGTCGAGCCAGACCAGTACGGCGCGATCGCCGTCAGCGCCGGCCAGCGGCGCCATCGACACGAAGCCGTGCTGGGTCGGCGTGCCGTCGCTATGCGGCGAGAACGGCGACGACCAGGTGCGACCGCGGTCGCGGCTGCGGCTGAGCCGGATGTCATAGGCGTAGCCGCTGCCGCTGCCGCTGCGTTGCAGCCAGTGCGCGAGCCAGTCGCCGTTGTCGGTGACGACGAGCGACGGGATGTCGGCCCAGTTCACGAACCAGTCGCAGCCGTCTGCGATCTCGCGCTTGCGGCCGATGGTGGCGGTGCCGGGGTCGAGCTCGACGGCGTGCAGCGCAGCGCAATCATTCGCCAGCCGGGTCTGCCAGCTGAGCACGAAGCGGCCGCGGCCGGCATCGACGCTCAGGTTCGGTTGCGCGCCCTGACCGAGCGAGGCCAGATCCAGCGGGCTCGTTTCCAGGGCTTGCACCGGCGCGGCACAGATGGCGGCCAGGGCCGATGTGATGAGAACGCTTGCCGTGTGCACGATTCGAATCATTGCCTGACCGGTTTCGATTCGACGGTTGCCGACAGCCCGCCCGGCATCGACTTCAGATGCAGGTCGCGTTGCGGGTACGGGATCGTGATGCCGGCCTGCTTGAATGCGCGCCAGATCCCGACGTTCAATTCCGAGCGGATGTTGTTGACGCCTTCCTGCGGGTCATTGATCCAGACCCGCAGTTCCAGTTCGATGCCGTTGTCGGCGAACGCAAGCAGCCGGGCGACGGGCGCCGGATCGGCGACGATGCGCTTGTTAGCGAGCGCGACCTGAACGATCAGGTCCATGGCCTGCTCCGGGTCGTCGTTGTAGCTGATCGACACGGGTACCTTCAGGCGCACCGAGGTATCGGAATAGCTCCAGTTGATCACCTCGGTGGTGATCAGGTTCTCGTTGGGAATCAGCATTTCGACGCCATCGCGGTTGCGCACGACGACGTAGCGGGCATTGAGCTCCTTGACCCAGCCAAAGCTGTCACCGACGGTGATCACGTCGCCGGGACGGATCGAGCGGTCCATGATCAGGATGAAGCCTGAGATGAAGTTCGAGGCGATTCGTTGCAGGCCGAAACCGAGGCCGACGCCGAGCGCACCGGAAAACACGGCCAGCGAAGTCAGGTTGACCCCGGCCATGTTCAACGCGACCAGGACCGCGAGCAGCACCAGACCGAAGCGCACGACCTTGGCGGTGCCGACGCGCAGGCCGATCGAAAGATCCTGCGCAGCCATCAGCCTGCGTTCGAGCAGACGCGACAACACGGTGACCAGGATCAGCAGGACCGCGGCGATCAGGCACAGCAGCAGCAGGTCGAGCAGGGAGAAGCGGGCATCGCCGAGTGTCAGCGCCGCCGAGTCCAGCAGCGCCAACGCCGGCGCCAGCCAGCCGAGCAGGTACAGTGCGACGGCGATCCAGACTGCGCCGCTGAGCAGGTGCTCGCTGGCGTCCAGCAGCGGTCCCGGTTTCAGCGCGCGCCGCAGCAGGTACAGACTGGCGCGAATCAGGGCCAGTGACAATGCCAGCACGGCGACCAGCTCCAGGGCCTGATACGGCCGGCCGAGCAGGCGGAGCAGTCCGACACCGGCACCTGCGGCCAGGAACACGATTGCCGGTCGCGCCAAGCGCTGTCGCAGATCGAAGCGGGTGCCTTCGCCGGGCCGCCGGTGCCAGCGCCGACCCAGCCACCAGGCCAGCACCAAGGCCAGTACCGCGATCGACAACTGGATCGCCAGGCTGGGCTCGCGCAACTCGGCAATCGCTGTGGTCAGCCAAGCCTGGAGCGTCTGTTCTGCGGGAATGTCCATAGCCCGATTGTAGTCGCCGGTTCCGCCGCCGCCATTTCTTGTAGCCCGCAATATTCATGAACGTTCGTCGCGAGGTCGTCGAGACACCGCTGGGACGTGGCGCGCGGACTGGAAGGCGGCGAAGGCGTAGCCGACACTATGTATGGACTCGCCCCCACCGTCAACCGCCGCCTGTGAACAC
>CAZFUH010000395.1:0-3496 GCA_964522235.1 uncultured Rhodanobacteraceae bacterium | reverse complement strand
TACCGAAACCGCATCCAGGTTCGGATCGACGACGCTGCCGCTGATCGTCGCACACTGCCCATCGACATCGGCCTCGATGTCACCGAGCAGCGGCGGCAGCGGTGGTGGCGCTGGGCCGATGCGTGCCAGTGTCGAGCGCATCGGACCAGTCAGGCCGCGGTCGTCGGTCGCAGCGGCGCTGATCTCGTACAGCGCATCGGACAACGGCGAAGACAGCACATTGAACTCGCCGTCCGGCGCGACCGGCAGATCGATCGTCTCGACGACGGCAGCCGGCGGCTCGATCCGGGCGATGATCAGGCGCAGGCTTGCGACCTCGCCGTCGACATCGCTGGCCTGGCCACTGAGCTGCAAGCGATTGCCGGATGCGTTCGCCACCAGGACATCGATCTGCGGCGGCTGGTTGCGCTCGACGCGGCGATTGCTGCTTGCGAAGTGGGCGCCGACATAGCGGGCAAAATTGATGCTCTGCGCGCCGATGAAGCTGCCGGACGCGCCTTCGCCGCCGGACCAGGCGTGGCCGAGTCCGTGCAGGGTCAACATCGCGACGCGGCCGTCCTGCCACAGGCGTTCCTCGGCAGTGCGGCCGCCTTCGTCGATCGTCCGGCTGCCGGGGACGGCCTCGACTCCGTAGACGCGGGCATAGCCGGCGGCATTGTGTTCCTTGTAGCAGCCGTGGACCGTGCTGTCGGCACTGCCGTGGGCGATCACGGCGATCTGGCTGTCCAGTTGATCCTGATGGATTGATCCGGCATAGCCGCGGCAGCGGCTGTCGAACTGCGCCGGCGACACCGTTTCGCAGCTGCCGATCGCGCCCGACGAGCTGGTGCCGATGTTCGGCCCGGCACTGGCGGCGACACCGGCGAAGACGTCCGGCGCCAGGCATGCGGTCTGCATCGCGAACGTCGCGCCGGACGAAAGGCCGGCGATATAGACCTGGTCGGCGTCGATGCCAAGTTCGGAATCGGCAGCAAGCGCCTGCGCCAGCTGGATCAGGTTGCGGTAGTCGCCGCTGCCGCGTGCGACCGCTCCCTGCCAGTACGACCAACAGCCGAAGCCGGCCTTGTGCATCGCGTCCGGTACCGCGATCACGATGCCATGCGATTCCGCAGCGACCTCCAGCCGCGCACCGAGATAGGCGCCAATCGGCTGCGTGCAGCCGTGCAGCACGATCAGCAGGGCACGACCATCGCCAACCGGCGAATGGCTGTCCGGCACATAGATGTGCACGGTATTGAAACCACCGGCAGGCACGTTCTGCCGCCAGGCGCCAGCCTGCAGCGGTGCGGTCAGCACGAGCAACAGCAGCCAGACGGCGGCAACAGGCGACGGCATCAACGACAGACCGGACATGGCATCCCCCTCCAGCACCGGTCCAGGCTAGCGTTCGCGGCAACGCCGGCCTATTGGACCAAGGGGCAGGGGTACTCGCCGTGCGGAATCCATGCTGCGTGCGTTCGTGGTGATCGGAGCTTCGGTCCCATGTGGCGGGGCGATTTACTCGTGCGGCGACATCGAGTCAAGTGCTTGACGCCGGGCAGGTGATCGCCGATCGTGCCGAGCGCCGGCTGGGGTGGGTCGGTCAGGTGGGGCGTAGACGACCGGGCTCCGGCTTCCAATCGGCGTGGACCCAACCTGCCGCACAGATACAGGGGAATGAAAATGAATCGGATGCGAGGCTCGCTCGCCGGGATCGCGATGGCGTTCTCGGGCCTGGCCATGAGCAGCGACACGATTGCAGGGACGCCGGATTCGGCACAGGTGTTCATGGTCGGCCATAGTCTGGTGAACTTCGACATGCCGACGATGCTCGCCGCGCTCGCTGCCGATGCCGGCAAGATTCACCAGCGCGGCGAACAGATCGGCATCGGCGCACCGCTGCAATGGATCTGGAACAAGCCGCACACGTCGCAGGGTCTCAACGCCCAGGTCGAACTGCCGACCGGCAACTGGAACGTGCTGGTGCTGACCGAAGCGATTCCGCTCGACAACCACTTGCAGTGGTCCGACACCTACGTCTACGCCGGCAATTTCCATCAGCTGGCACTGAACGGGAATCCGGCGACACGAAGCTTCATCTACGAGACCTGGCACTGCATCAGCAGCGGTACGCCGAAGGGCTGCGAGTGGGACAACAATGACCACCTGCCTTGGCGCCAGCGTCTGGACCTGGACCTTCCAAAATGGCAGGGCATCGCCGACCACCTGAACGCGAACCACAACGGTCCAACCGTGCAGCTGGTGCCGGCCGGCCAGGCTCTGGCACTGCTGCATGACCGCATCCTCGACGGCGCCGTGCCGGGCATGAGTCACGTCTTCCAACTGTTCACCGACGACATCCACCTGAGCCATTCCGGCAACTACTTCGTCGCGCTGGCGATGTTCGCGAGCATCTACCGGACCTCGCCGGTCGGACTGACGAACCAGATCAGCAACCAATGGGGCCAGCCGTACACGCTGCCGTCGGCAGCGACCGCGGCGGTGATGCAGGCGATCGCCTGGGAGGCCGTGAGCGCCTACCTCGGGATCGGCGGCGACACGATCTTCGCCGACGGGTTCGACTAACGCGATTCCAGCAGTGTTCGAGCAAGAGGCGCGCCGCAAGGCTTTAGAATACTGGCTTCGGTTCTGAAGTCGGGGAGGCTCGAAGCATGCTGATCGGCAGGAGGTTGAGGCGCTTCGGCGCAACGTCATCCGCGACGCTGCGCACGCTGGCAGTGATTGCATGGCTGTTCGCGGTCGCAGGATGCATGCCGGCGCGGCCAATGACACTGAAAGGGGTGCCGCCGGTTCCTCGCGCTTTCGTGGTCGATGCGACAAGCCCGGACGCCTATCCGGCGTTTGGAGCTGCCGAGGGCAACATCTATTCCTGCCGGTACGGCATCGCCTTTCAGCGTGCGCAGGAGTTCAAGCCTGACAAGGCTCGGATGTTCGAGGCGCTGCTGGCTTCGGAGTGGCCCGAAGTCGCCGCCCGGCAGGTTGTCTTGCATCGATTCGATGTCTACAGCAACAGGCGGCTGAAGACGCTTTCACTCGCAGGAAATGTCATTGGTGGTGCGGTCGGAATGGGCATTGCCGCGGCGGCGAATCGCGCCAGCGGTCGGCTGGTGCACCTGGATCGTCTGGTGATCCACGTCGATCCCAACCCGAGCTTCGTTCCCGATGATGAGAATCCGATCGGCTGCAATGGGCGAGGCGAGGGCGAGTACTTTGCTTCCCAGGTCAGCGCCGGTCACAGCGTAGTCGTCACCTGGCTGCGCTTCGATGTCGATGGCGTGCCGTTTCATTTTCGTACCTTCTACCCATATCAGGAGGACGAAGCCGAGCGGATCGAGCACGCGAAGCTGGAGTCGGTTCGATTGAGCGTGCGCGCTGCCACGGCCATGGTCCGCGAGAAGTTGGTTCCGTAAGCAGCGACGACGTATTGACGAGCGATGCGCTCGTGCTGCGCGACACGATTCCAGGACGCTTCATCGGCGATCTGCTGTCACTTCCG
>CAZFUH010000394.1:0-3512 GCA_964522235.1 uncultured Rhodanobacteraceae bacterium | reverse complement strand
GGCGCCAACACCGGCCTGCTGATGCTCTGGCTGCCCGGTGCCGATCCTCAGGCGGAACAGGCGCACTGGCTGCATGCCTGGTTCCCCGACCGTGTCTGGCTGGCCGTGGAACTGCATCGCGATCTCGACGATGAGGTCCGCCGGCAACAACTGCAGGCATTCGCTCGCGAGCAGGCCCTGCCCTGCGTCGCCTGCGGCGACGTCCATATGCATGTCCGCCGCCGTCGCGTGCTGCAGGATGTGCTGACCGCGATTCGTCTGGGCAGCACCGTTGCCGAGGCCGGCACCGCGCTGTTCGCGAACGGCGAACGCCATCTGCGCACCCGACGTGCCCTGGCTGCGATCCATCCGCCGGAGTTGCTGGCCGAGAGTCTGCGCATTGCCGAGCGCTGCCGGTTCTCGCTGCGCGATCTGCGCTACCGCTATCCGCGCGAACTGGTGCCAGCCGGCCATACGCCGTCGTCCTGGCTGCGCACGCTGACCGAACGCGGTCTGCGCCGGCGCTGGCCGGGCGGCGCACCGGAGCCGGTCCGGACTCAGATCGAAAAAGAACTGGCCCTGATCGGCAAGCTCGAATACGAGGCCTTTTTTCTCACCGTCGAAGACGTGGTCCGTTATGCCCGCAGCCAGGGCATCCTGTGCCAGGGCCGCGGCTCGGCGGCGAACTCGGCGGTCTGCTTCGCGCTCGGCATCACCGAGGTCGATCCGGCCCGGCATCAGCTGCTGTTCGGCCGCTTCCTGTCCGAGGAGCGCAACGAGCCGCCCGACATCGACGTCGATTTCGAGCACGAACGGCGTGAACAGGTCATCCAGTACATCTATGACAAGTACGGTCGCGAACGCGCCGCCCTGGCTGCGACCGTGATCCGCTGGCAACGACGCAGCGCCGTGCGCGAGGTCGCCAAGGTCATGGGCCTGTCGCGCGACCAGCAGGACGCGCTCAGTCAGGCGCGCAGTTGGGCGCAAGGCCAGGTCGCGACCGACGTGCTGCTGGCCGAGCAGGGCTTCGATCCGACATCGCCGGTGATCCGGCGCGTGATCGCGCTGGCCGAGGAACTGAATGGCCTGCCCCGGCACCTGTCCCAGCATGTCGGCGGCTTCGTCATCGCCGATGCGCCGCTGTCCAGCCTGGTGCCGGTCGAGAACGCGGCGATGGCCGAGCGCACCGTGATCCAGTGGGACAAGGACGACCTGGAAGAGCTGGGATTGCTCAAGGTCGATGTCCTGGCCCTGGGCATGCTGTCGTGCCTGCGCCGCAGCCTGGATCTGCTGCGCTGGCATCGTCGCCTGGAGCTCAGCCTGGCGATGATTCCGGCCGAGGATCCGGCCACCTATGCAATGCTCCAGCAGGCCGATTCGATCGGCGTGTTCCAGGTCGAATCACGGGCGCAGATGAGCATGCTGCCGCGGCTGCGCCCGGCCTGCTTCTACGATCTGGTGATCCAGGTCGCGATCGTCCGCCCCGGCCCGATCCAGGGCGGCATGGTTCATCCCTATCTGCGCCGGCGCAACGGCAGCGAAGCGATCGACTACGCCAGACCGGCGCTGAAGCCGGTGCTGGAACGCACGCTCGGCATTCCGATCTTCCAGGAGCAGGTCATGGCCCTGGCGATGGTCGCTGCCGGTTTCAGCGAGGGCGAGGCCGATCAGCTGCGGCGCTCGATGGCCGCCTGGAAACGCCGCGGCGGCCTGGAGCCGTGGCGCGAGAAGATCATGACCGGCATGGCCGCGAACGGCTATCCGGCCGAATTCGCCGAACGCATCTTCGAGCAGATCAAGGGCTTTGGCGACTACGGCTTTCCGGAGTCGCACGCCGCCAGCTTTGCGCTCCTGGCCTACGCCTCGGCGTGGCTGAAATGCCATCACCCGGCGATCTTCGCCGCCGCCCTGTTGAACAGCCTGCCGATGGGGTTCTATGCCCCGGCGCAGCTCGTCGCCGACGCCCGCCGTCATGGCGTCCGCGTGCTGCCGGTCGATGTTCTTGCCAGCGACTACGACTGCACCTTGGAAGCGCTGCCGGACAGCCGCGTCGCCACGGCCCGGGCCGATGCGGCCACCGCGGACAAGAACGCGACCGCGAACCTGGGCGATAGCGGCTCGGGTGTCCGGCCGGAACTGGCCTTGCGCCTGGGCCTGCGCTGCGCGGACGGTCTGGCTGCCGACGCGATGGCACGCCTGGTCGCAGCCCGCAGCGAGCGTCCGTTCGCCGATGTCGGTGATCTGGCCCGACGCGCCGGGCTGGACCGCGCCATGCTGCAACGCCTGGCGGCGGCCGGGGCGCTCAAGCGTCTGGCCGGACATCGTCATCGTGCCGCCTGGACCATCGCCGGCAGCGAAGCGCCACTGCGACCGCCTGCGACGCCCGACCGCGCCGGTCGCAACAGCCGCCTGAGCCTGGCCGAAAACCGCCAGCCCGAGACCCGCATCCCGTTGCGGCCACCGAGCCGGATCGAGGACGTCCACGCCGACTACGCCAGCCTTGGCCTGAGTCTGGAATGCCATCCGCTGGCCCTGATCCGACCGCAGCTGCGCCGGCGTGCGATCCTGCGTGCCGGCGATCTGCCGGACTGCAAGGACGGCGATCCGGTCCGCGTCGCCGGCCTGGTGACGATGCGTCAGCGCCCCGGCACCGCGTCCGGTGTCACCTTCGTCACCCTGGAGGACGAGACCGGTCAGATCAACCTGATCGTCTGGCGCGCGGTCGCCGAACGCTACCGCCGCGCCTTGCTGGAATCACGGCTGCTCGCCGTCGCCGGCCGCCTGCAATACGCCGACCACGTCCGCCACGTCATCGCCGAACGCCTGCACGACGCCAGCACCTGGCTGCCGACCCTGCGCAGCGAAAGCCGCGACTTCCATTGACGGCCTGATGCGACCTCACCGCTGCATCTCAGCACGCCATCGTCAAGAAAACCGAAAAGCCCCCGGCTGGTGACGTTGCGACGCTATGTCGATGTCTTGGGCTGCGAGTTGTAAATCATCCTGGAGCGGATGACACCACGGCGCGAGAACCAGCGACGGACCGCAACTATGTGAGTACACGACGTTTAACTGCTTTTCGCCATGCGACGCTTCCGTGGCTTGCTCCGGCCATTGCTCACACCTGGCAGCCCGAAAACAGTTTCCATTATTTCGGATCGAGTCCCGACCGATCCGATCTTGACATCTGCCGGTTCAATCAATGCGGATTCAATTAGTATACTTCCGTTCATTGATCGGCAGGTAACGAGTGACAGGTACTCGCGGGCGCTGGCGTAGAGGATGCGCGCCATATTCACCGCAATCGTGTACGGAAGCTGGCTCTTGTCGACCTTATAGGCCGCAACAGCGGCGTCCAAATTGAAGCTGAAGCCTGCCACGGCTTCAATCTTGAATATGTAAGCGGCCCCTGGCCCGTCAGCATCGGCACTACTGATTGTCAGCTCGACACGATGGGCGCCGTCTGCCTGATAGATGACATGGGCGGAGATGTTGCTCGGTGGGGCGTCCTCGACGCGCGACGACCGCAGCCG
>CAZFUH010000393.1:0-3538 GCA_964522235.1 uncultured Rhodanobacteraceae bacterium | reverse complement strand
GTCGTGCCGCTGAAGACCGTCGCCAGGGATTTCCATGGCTCGCCGCGCAAGGGTCGCGGCGCCACCGACAACCGCGAGGGCCGCTACGAAACGCTGGCGGTCGAGCTGATCGACGACGGCTGGTCGCCCGATGCTCCCGACGACGATCGCCGGATCGCGACCACGGTGACCGAGGAACAGGCCCGCAGCCTGATCCGGCACAACGATTCACCCGACAACGGACCGCCGGCCACGATCAATCCCTATCGTGGCTGCGAGCATGGCTGCATCTACTGCTATGCCCGGCCCAGCCACAGCTATCTGGGTCTGTCGCCAGGACTGGATTTCGAAACCCGGTTGTATGCCAAGGTCAATGCCGTCGAGCTGCTGCGCAAGGAACTGTCGCGTCCCGGCTACCGGCCGCAGCCGATCATGCTCGGCGCGAACACCGACGCCTACCAGCCGATCGAACGCAAGCGCGGGCTGAGCCGGGCGATACTGGAGTTGCTCGGAGAATGCCGGCACCCGGTCAGCATCGTCACCAAGAATGCCCTGGTCGAGCGCGACCTGGACCTGCTGGTGCCGATGGCCAGGGAAGGTCTGGTCAGCGTCACCCTGTCGGTGACGACACTGGATCACGGCATCGCCAGACGCATGGAGCCGCGCGCCAGCGCTCCGGCCCGGCGCATCGAGGCGATCGCACGGATTGCCGCCGCGGGCGTTCCGGCCGGGGTCAATATCGCGCCGGTAGTACCGTTTCTGACCGACAGCGAGCTGGAACACATCCTGGAGGCTGCCGCGGGCGCCGGCGCGTGCAGCGCCAGCTACGTCCTGCTGCGCCTGCCCTGGGAAGTCAAAGACTTGTTCCGGGACTGGCTGGACATGCATTTTCCGCTCAAGGCCGAACATGTGATGAGCCGGATGCAGCAGATGCGCGGCGGCCGAGACTACGACAGCCGATTCGGAACGCGCATGCGCGGCGAAGGGCTGTATGCCGACCTGCTTGGGCAGCGCTTCCGCAAAGCTTGCGCGCGGCTTGGCCTGAATCGCCAGACCCGGGAGCTCGATTGCAGCCGCTTCCGGCCGCCGCCCGGGCCGCAGGGCGATTTGTTCGAGTCCTAAGCCGCTGCAGCCTGTCGGTGACCAGGCGCGGCAGGCTCTGCGCTACATCGGGTGCAGCCAGGCCGGATCGCGGTCGACATAGTGCTCGCGCTTCCAGATCGGCACCCGTTGCTTGACCTCGTCAATGATGTAGCGACAGGCGGCGAACGCTGCATCCCGGTGGCCGGCGCTGACCCCGACCCAGACCGCGAGCGCGCCCAGGGCCAGGCGGCCGACACGATGCACACAGCGCGCGTCGAGCACGCCAAAGCGCTGTTTCGCTTCGGCGAGGATCCGCTCGCCTTCGCTTTCGGCCAGTTCGACGTAGGCTTGATAGTCCAGGCCGGTCACTGCCCGGCCATCATGGTGATCACGGACCCAGCCCTCAAAGACCAGGAAGGCGCCTGCGCGCGAGTCGGCCATTGCCGCGCGCAGCCGAACTGGATCGATCTCGTCTTCGTCGATGGCGAAGCCGAATGCGCCGGGGCGAATCGGTTGTCCGCTCATGTCAGCCCCCGGACACCGGCGGGATGAAGACGATCTCGTCGCCTTCGACCGGCGCCCGTGACCAGTCGGCGAAGACGCCATTGACCGCGACCCGCAAATGCTCGCGCGGCCAGCCCAGAGCCAAGGTACCGGCACGCTCGTCGTACAGGCTGGCCAGATCGGCGGCGACGGTGTCGATTCGCTCCTCGTCGAAACCGGCGCGATCACGCAGGCTGGCGAAGTAGCGCAGCTGCACCCGAACGCTCATGATTTTCTTCTCCGGCGATCGACTGACGTGGTCATGCCCGCTGCACCGGTACGTTTTCGCTGCGCTGTCGTCGACGGATCGAACACGAGCGGATTTCGAGGGCTACGCATGGCGGCTGCGTTGCAGGATGGTCTCCGGCGCCTGCGTCATCGGCGCCGGCAGTTCGATGCACTCGCCAGGCTGGGCGACCCGGTAGCCGCGCGTGCGCAGGATGTCGCCTTCGTCGTGACTGCCATAGTGGTACAGCACCATGCGTTGCCGCAGCTCCGGCGGATACTCGCGCTCGAGATCGCCGATGCCGGTATGCGATGGATTGCCGTGCAGACAGCAGTCGTGAAACACGATCTCTCCGGCGTCGGCGTAGCTCGTGAGCATGCCCGGAATCGGCCGGGTGTCGCCGGTATAGACGAAGCTGCCACGCAGGGCCAGTCCCCAGGCCGCATTGACTGCATGATGGCGGACCGGGAAAACATCGAACCACAGTCCATCGAGCCAGAAACCGCGATCCACCGGCACCAGCTGAAATGCCTGCCAGAAGTTCGCGCCGCCCTCGGCCAGGGCATTGGGGTGGCTGGCGACACGCTGGTGCAACAGCGGCAGCAAGGGCGCGGCGACGAACACCGGCGTGCGTCCGCGCACGCGCTCGTCGAACCAGTGGCTGATGAACAGGCGCTCGAAACCACCAACATGGTCGAAATGGCTGTGGGTTACGAACAGGGCCGGAACCGGCCGCTCGTGCACGGCACGAAAACGCGTCGGCACCTCGGCACCACAATCGATCAGCAGCAACGGCTCGCGATCCCGCAGCAGGACCGCCGACGACTCGCCCAATTCGGGCGCGAGCGCGTTGCCGACACCAAGGAACTGCAGTGTGTACGAGGCCATCACACGGTCGAGGATAACGTGTTCAAGGTCCGCCGATAACGGGCGATCACATCGGGCCAACAACTCTCGACCCGCTGCATGACCGGTTCCGGCAGACGTTTGCGCAACGAACGCAGCAGACGTTCAAGATTGCCGGCCAGACGACCATGGGCGTCAGCACCGAGTTCGGCACGATCGAAGTCGATCAACCAGATCGTGCCGGCATCATCGACAAGAATATTGGTGGCATTGAGATCGGCATGCCAGACCCGATGCGCATGCAGGCGGGCAATGACTTCCGCGACCTCGTTCAGCAGCTCGTCCGGCTGCGACGATTCCGGCAATCGACTGTGCAAACCGCGCGCGTTCGGTATCAGCCGCGTCAGCAAGGTCGCACGATAGCCGAACCAGGAGCGCCAGTAGCAGGCGGCAATCGGTTCGGGCACCGGCAACCCAGCCTGGTGCAAGGCATGGGTGACGACGAACTCGCGAAACGAGCGCGTCCGTTCGGCCCCGGTCCACAGGTAGCGGTCGCGGATCAGGTGCCGCGGCAGGCCACCACGCAGGTAGTTGCGCCGGACCAGGGTGCCGACCGGCGTCGCGATCACCCCGACGCTGCCACGTCCGCCCTCCAGGCCCTCGCTGCCGCCCTCGGCTTCGAACCATTCGGTCCGGAACCGTTCGACATAGGGAGTCGCGATCAGGAATTCACCGCCGCGTAGCGGCTGGCGTTGGTAGGGTGTGCTCACAGGGCAAGGCAACTGCTAGGCTGCCGCCAGTCTAGCAAGTCGACCGCAGGACATGATCGCCCGAGCCTCCACCGTTGCCCAGGATTCCCGA
>CAZFUH010000392.1:1570-3553 GCA_964522235.1 uncultured Rhodanobacteraceae bacterium | reverse complement strand
CCTGCTGCCGCGCGACCAGCGCCGCACCGGCGAGGACGTGCTCAACGGCATCGCCTGGGATGCCGCCGGCAAACGCCTGTTCGTCACCGGCAAGAACTGGCCGCAGCTGTTCGAGCTGAAGGTCACAGCGAAACCCTGAACCCGAGGTTTTATTCAACCTGGAGCACCCGATGAGCGTTCTGCGTCTGCCGGCCGTGGTCTTCCTGCTGGCCGCGCTGCCGGTCCTCGCCCAGAGCCGCCACGAAACGCCGTGCGTCGATGGCATCGCCGGCGGCTTCTCGTGTCACAACGTCGACCTGGTTGCACATGTCGACCTGGCCGAACTCGGCACTACCGGCGGCAACGACATCTGGGGCTGGACCGATCCGGTCACCGGTGTCGAATACGCCCTGATGGGCATGAACAACGGCACTACCTTCGTCAATCTGGAGCAGCCCGACCACCCGGTCGTAATCGGCACCCTGCCGACCCGCAGCGTCAATTCCCTGTGGCGCGACATCAAGGTCTACAACGATCATGCCTTTATCGTCGCCGAGGCGAGCGAGCACGGCATGCAGGTGTTCGACTTGCGCCGGCTGCGCGCAGTCACGACGCCGCCGGTGACCTTCAGCCCCGACGCGGTCTACGACCAGATCCAGCGCGCGCACAACATCGTGATCAATGAAGATAGCGGCTACGCGTACGCGGTCGGTTCGCGCCAGGGGCCGCATCAGTGCAGCGGCGGTTTGCATATGATCGACATCCGCGAGCCGCAGCAGCCGGAGTTTGCCGGCTGCTTCTCGGCCGACGGCTATACCCACGATGCTCAGTGCGTGATCTACGACGGGCCGGACACCCGCTTCACCGGCAACGAGATCTGCTTCAACTCGAACGAAGACACGTTGACCATCGTCGACGTCACCGACAAGCAACAGCCAGTGCAGCTGTCGAGAACAACCTACGCCGATTCGAGATACGCCCACCAGGGTTGGCTGACGTCGGACCAGCGCTATTTCCTGATGGACGACGAACTCGACGAGACCAACCTCGGCCACAACACCCAGACCCTGTTCTGGGACGTAACCGACCTGACCGCGCCGAAGCTCGATTTCCGCTATCTCGGGCCGGTCGCTGCCAGCGACCACAATCTGTATGTCCAAGGCCAGCATGCCTTTCTGGCCAACTACCGCAGTGGCCTGCGCATCATCGATCTAGCCGGCATCGAGCAGCAGCAGATTGCAGAGGTCGGCTTCTTCGACACCTACCCCGAGGACGATCTGCCCGGTTTTCGCGGCGCCTGGAGCAGCTATCCGTTTTTCGCCAGTGGCGTGGTCGTCGTCAGCGACATTCAGCGCGGGCTGTTCGTGCTGCGGCCGAACCTGTGCGTGGCACCGCAGCCAGTGCAGGATGTCGACGCCGTCGCCTCCGGCGAACACCGGATCGACCTGAGGTGGAGCGCCGACGACGATACCGGCGTGCGCTACGAGGTCTGGCGCGAACTCGGCGGCTGCGGCGCCGGCCCGGGCGAGCGCGTCGCCGACGGGCTGGACCAGCCCGCCTACAGCGACGTCGGCGTCTCCGGCCAGGTCGACTACGGCTACCGGATCCGCAGCATCGCCGCCTCGGGCGAATGCGGCAGTCAATACTCGGCCTGCGTTTCGGCGCAGACCACCGGCGCGTGCACGGCGCCACCGAGCTTCTCCGGCCTGGCCGCGGTCGACTCGCCGCCCCATGAGACCTGTCGGCTTGAGCTGGCCTGGCCGGCCGCGCTCGCGAGCTGCGCCGGTCCGATCGTGTATGACGTGCACCGGGATACCGATTCGTCGTTTCTGCCCGATGCCGGCAACCGCATCGCATCGGAGCTGGCTTCGTCGCCGTATCTGGACGAAGCAATCGAGGCCGACACCGACCACCACTACCTGGTGCGCAGCCGCGATCTCGGCAACGGCGCCGAGGACGGCAACCTCGTGCGCATCGGCGCCCTGCCACTGGGAGCGCTGGCCG
>CAZFUH010000392.1:0-1560 GCA_964522235.1 uncultured Rhodanobacteraceae bacterium | reverse complement strand
TGGCACCTGGATCAGCGGTGCCGAGGCCGGCGAGCCGATTCTCGATTCCGGCAGCGGACGCCATGTTGCCTGGCATATCGTCGACGATGTCGTCCACAGCGGCGAACGCAGCTATGCCTCTGGCTACATCAATGCCGAATGCATTGCCCTGAGCACGCCGGATCTGCGCGTTACCGATGGTGCGGCGGCGCGGCTGCGTTTTCATACCCGCTACGGAATCGAGACCGGCTGGGACGGCGGCCTGGTGCAGATCTCCGACGACGGCGGAGCCAGTTGGCAGGCACTGACGCCGGACGGCGGCTATCCGAGCACGATCTCGGACAGCGGCAATGCCTGCGAAATTCCGATCGGTACCGGCGTCTACGGCGGCCAACGTACGGATTGGCACGAGCAGGAGATCGCACTCGATGGCTTCAGCGGTGACATCCGGATCCGCTGGCTGTTCAGTACCGACAATATCGTCAGCGACCTGGGCTGGTGGATCGACGATGTCGAGATTGAGCACATCCAGGTCCCAGGCAGCTGCATCGCGGTCGGCGACCGCGTATTCGCCGACGGTTTCGAGCCGTAGCGCCGCGCCCGGCAGCGATCTTGCCTTCTCCCTGCGTGCGGGGAGAAGGTGGCGCGCAGCGCCGGATGAGGGGCGGCGGACGATCTCGGCAATATCGTGCGGCGGATTGCGACGGCCCCTCCTCCGCCCCTTCGGGGCACCTTCTCCCCGTTGCCACGGGGAGAAGGAACAGCGCGCGAAGCGAAAGGCGCGCTGCGGGTTCTGTTTTACCGTCGGCGCGAATAAGATGCGCGGTCCGGACGCGCCCACGCGCATCCCGCCCCATCGTCGCGAAACCTGGCCATGAACTTGATCGAAGACCTGCAATGGCGCGGCCTGCTGGCCGACTGCACCGACATCGAGGCGCTGTCCAAGCGCCTGCTTGAGGGTCCGATCACGCTGTATTGCGGCTTCGATCCGACCGGAGACTCCCTGCATGTCGGCCACCTGATGGGCCAGCTGATGCTGCGCCGTTTCCAGCTCGCCGGCCACCATCCAATCGCTTTGGCCGGGGGCGCTACCGGCATGATCGGCGACCCGTCGGGCAAATCGGCCGAGCGCAACCTGCTCACGCGCGAGCAGCTTGCGCACAATGTCGCGGCGATCAAGCAACAGCTTGCGCGCCTGCTGGATTTCGATTCCGCCGACAACCCGGCCCGTCTGGTCGACAATGCCGACTGGACCGCACCTTTGAGCTTTCTCGACTTCTTGCGCGACGTCGGCAAGCACTTTCCGTTGACCGCAATGCTGGCCAAGGAATCGGTGCGCACGCGCATGGACGGTGACGGCGGCATCAGCTACACCGAGTTCAGCTACCAGTTGCTGCAGGCCTATGACTTCTACCATCTGCGCAAGGAGCTGAACTGCGAACTGCAGATCGGCGGCTCCGACCAGTGGGGCAATATCACCGCCGGTACCGACTTCGTCCGGCGCAAGCTCGGCGTGCCGGTCTGGGGCTGGACCTTCCCACTGATCACCAAGGCCGACGGCAGCAAGTTCGGCAAGACCGA
>CAZFUH010000391.1:0-3565 GCA_964522235.1 uncultured Rhodanobacteraceae bacterium | reverse complement strand
CTGTTGGCTGTTCTCTGCGGCATCACGCCGCGGCCTCATTGAAGCAAGAAGCTGTCGGGGAATTCCTCTAGCTTGTGGGCTGTTCTCCGCGGCCTCATTGAAGCGGGCGATACGGGACCATCAGCGGCGCCGACTGCAGGTTCTCCGCGGCATCACGCCGCGGCCTCATTGAAGCAAGCGTTGGCGCGAAATGAAAGACGGCCTGCGCCCGGTTCTCCGCGGCATCACGCCGCGGCCACATTGAAGCAGCGCCTGACGAAGCCGACACCTGGTGCGATTGGTCGTTCTCCGCGGCTCACTGCCGCGGCCTCATTGAAGCACGGACATCCAGCGCGCCGCTCGGTTCTACTACATGCGTTCTCCGCGGCTCATTGCCGCGGCCTCATTGAAGCGGGTTCGGCCGGGACTGGGCCTCGATGCTCATGCTGCTATCTTCGTCGCAGCCCTGATCCGGGCATCGATCCGTCCGGTTCATACCCGGAAGCCGTCCAGGACGTTGAGGAAGGGGACGGATCAGGGTTCTCCGTGGCTCCGCGCCCGGCTCAATCGAAGAGTTGGACTCGCGACCGGCATGCAGCGCGAGCCGGTGGTCTGCGACATTGCGACGGAGCGAATGGCGCCGGAGGCCCGCGGTTGCGGGCGTCGCGGCGCCAGGTCTCATTGGTGCTGGGTCAGGGGCGGCAGCTGGCCGGGAGCTGCTTGGTGGCGACCGTGGTGGCGCTGGCGTCGAGGTCTTCGATGAGGGGCTGGCTGCTGTAGGGCGCATCGGCTTGGCCGCAGACGAAGTGCAGCTGGCCGTGATCGTCGGCATAGGGGCGCAGATACAGCTGGCTGCCCGCCAGCGCGGCTGATGCCTCCTCGGTGAAGCGGATCCGGATCGCGCCGGCCTCGAACAGGATCTGCGCCGGCACTCCGGCCGGTTGCGGGTCGAGCAGGTCGGCCAGATCCTGGGCGCGCGGAAGCGCGCCGTGGATCGCATAGTGCTCGGAGATCGTCAGCCGCAGGGGCGCGGCGGCGGCGATTGCCTGGTTGACCACGGCACGCGACGTGTAGTCCTGGTAGGCCGGCACGGCGATCGCGGCGAGAATGCCCGCCGCCGCGATCGCGGTGTAGCCGCCGCCGATCGACAGTACGCCGTCGATCGGTGTGATCTCGTAGTTCAGATCGATCGCGATGCGTTCGTGATCGGCGACCAGTTGCAGCCCGACGCCGGTGTCGCGTGGCAGTTGCAGCTGGCGCGCGCTTGGCAGGTCGAACAGATCGACCGGCGTGCCGGCGATGTCGCCCAGGCGCGCGAGCAGGGTCAGGTGCAGGTGGTAGTACCAGCGCGCAAGGTCGCGGCTGTGCGTGGATGCCGACAGCAGGGCGCGGCTGCGGTCGTCGCCGAACTCGGCGTCCGACCAGCGCTGCAGATCCTGATCACGGCCGAGTACGGCGCGGTCGATCAGCGGCTGCGGAACGGTGGCGCTGATCAGCCAGTCGCCTTCCTCAACCCAGTACGTATGCTCCGGCAGTCCCTGCCACCAGCCGAGCAGGTTCATGCCCGGCAGCGAGGCGCCTTCGCTTTCCAGCAGCGGCTGACCGATGCGGAAGGACAAGTGGTGGATCTCGGTGCCGGCGATGCGTCGCGTGCGGTGCTCGCCGCCATGGCCGACGACGTTCTCGATCACGCGCGCGAAGGCGGCGCGATCATGCAGGCGGATGGCGCTGAAGAAGCCGGCTTCGTCGTTGAAAAACACCAGCTCCGGACCGAACGGCCGCAGCCAGTCGCGAATCGACAGGCCGGACCACGACTCGATCATGGTCTCGAAGGCGTGCCAATCGTTGAGCATGTCTTCGCCGTGATCCTCGGCGACGGCGGCGAGGATGCGATCGACATCGTCGGCGGTCGGCAGTGCCAGGCTGACGACGAAGCCGGGCTTGCCTGAGCTGCCGACATCCAGACGGCGTGGCGCCTGCGGCAGGTAGCGCAGCCAGGTCGGGTTGTCGACCTGGGCGCGCAGGCTCAAGCGGCCGTGGCCGTTGACGCTGCCCCAGCCGAATGCCAGCGCCTGCACCGGCTCGTACGCTGCCCGCAGTGTGCTGTCGCCACCGCTGCCGGCCGCCATCCAAGGCCGCATTGCACGCACGTCCAGCCACACCAGCAGGCCTTGGCCGCCGGCGTCGATCTCGTTCTCCAGCGTATGCAGGGCGTGCGCGCGCGGTTGTGTGCCGGTGATGTCGTCAAGCAGGCGACGCAGCTGATCGCTGCTCGGATTCATGCCGGCAAGCATGTGCAGCCGGCCATTGCTGCGATCCAGGTGAAACGGCAGGGCTGGCATGCCCGGGAGGCTCAGGGTGCCGTAGCCGTCGTCGTCGAACACGGGCGCAGACGGTTCGCCGCCGTCGCCGAACAGGGTCGACAGGTGGACACCCAGCCGTTCCGGATCGCGCTCGCGCAGCACCGTGCTGACCAGTACCTGGGTTGCCGGCGTTGCCGCGCGACCTGGGTCGATCACCGCCGCTTCGATCGGCGCTGCAACGGCGTTGACGGCACGGATATAGCGGTCGGCGGCATCCGAACCCAGGGCCTTGGCCAGGATCGGATTTTCGGCGAAGCCGGCACGGATGCGTGCGACCGCCTCGACATGGGCATCGCTGGCGAACATCGCATCGGCGGCCTTGCCGTTCGGTGCTGCGAACAGCCCCCACGGACTGGGCACGCGGACATAGCCGATGGTGTCGGCCGGCAGCCGCTCGCGCAGCCACGGCCGGGCCGAGATCGATTCCACCGCTTGGCTGGAAGCGGGTTGGGCATCGGGTGCGCCGCCGCTGCCGCCGCAGGCGGTCAGGGTGACGGTGAGCAGCAGAATCGGCAATCGGGTGCGGCAGAACATCGTCGTTGTTTTCCCAATATTGAGCCGGAACGGCGGTTGCCGCCGGCATCCCTGGTGTGCGCTCGTGGTGGCGGAGGCGGCCCCGGCACCGTCTCGATACCGGCCGGTCATCCGGCTCTGCCATACTGAGCGGTCTGAATCCCCTGATCATTCTACCGGAGTCGACATGTCCGAACTCACCGCCACCATGAATACCTCCCGCGGCCCGATCCGACTGCGTCTGTTCGCCGAACAGGCGCCGGTGACCGTCGCCAACTTCGTCAATCTGGCCAAGCGCGGCTATTACGATGGGCTGAGCTTCCATCGCGTGATCGCCGACTTCATGATCCAGGGCGGCTGTCCGCAGGGCACCGGCACCGGCGGCCCCGGCTACAAGTTCGAGGACGAGTGCCGGCCGGAGCTGCGTCACGACAAGCCGGGCATGCTGTCGATGGCCAATGCCGGTCCCGGCACCAATGGCTCGCAATTTTTCATCACCCATGTCGCGACGCCGTGGCTGGACGGCAAGCACACCGTGTTCGGCCAGGTGTCGAGCGCCGAAGACCAGGCCGTGGTCAACGCCGTGCGCCAGGGCGACACCATCGATTCGTTGACCATCGAAGGCGATACCGAGGGGCTGCTTGCGTCGCAGTCGGCGCGTGTCGCGGACTGGAACGCGAAGCTCGGTTCCTGATCGACAAGTTGCTGAC
>CAZFUH010000390.1:0-3568 GCA_964522235.1 uncultured Rhodanobacteraceae bacterium | reverse complement strand
GCCAGCTCGCCACTGCGATACTGTTCGCTGGCCGCGAACGCCGCGTCGATGCGGTCATTGTCCACCTCAAGCTCGATCAGGTCCTTGAACAGTCGTTGGAACCGGGCTCGGAACCGGCTGCGCGAGAGCTCGGTGCCGCCGAGCAGTTCGATCTGTGCCGTCAGCGCCGCGATGGCGGCGCGGAAGTGCTGCCGTGCGCCGTCGTCGTTGCCTTGCCTGCGCGCGATCCGGCCACTCAGATGTTCCGATTCGGCTCGAACCCAGCTCTCTGGTGCGAGCTCCGCGCGCAGGCGCAGCGAACGCCTGGCGGCATCGTCGGCAAGTTCCAGTTGACCCTGCATCAGCGCCACTTCGGCGCTGTCGAACAGCAACGCGGCCTCGTCCAGACCGCCCGGCACGTGGCGCGAGATGATCGCCAGACCTTCGGAAAAGTAACGGCTCGCTTGGTCGAGATCGCCGCGCTCGAATGCCTGCCTGCCCAGTGCCTGCAGCGTCGTCGCGGGACTGGCGCTGTCGGATGCGATTCGGCGCTTCAGCGTCAGCGCTTCGATGAAGTAGCCGGCGGCTTGTTCGCTGCGCCCGGCACGCTCCAGGCGTGTGCCGAGGTTATGCAGATCCTGGGCCAACGGAATGCTGTCCGGTGCCAGCCGCTGGCGCAGCTCCAGCACGCGGCGCTGATCGGCGATCGCGGCATCGTGCTCTTCGCGAAGGCTGTAGACATAGGCGCGGTTGGCGACGGCATTGAGTTCCAGCAAGGTGCCGGGATCGGAGCGTTGCGCAAGTCGCAGTGCTTCGTCCAGATGCGATTCGGCTTGCCGCAGGGCGCCGCGCTGGGTCGCGACCAGCCCCAGCGCATTGAGCACCTTGGAGACGTTGTAGTCGTCGTTGCCATGGCTGCGGAAGCCATCGAGCGCGTGCTGCCAGGCGGTCTCGGCGCCATTGATGTCGCCGGCAAGAAAGCGCGACACGCCGAGGGCGTTCTCCACTTCCGCGTACAGACGGCCGCGCTCGCCGCGGTCGGCAAGAATGCGCCGAGCGCGTTCCAGATCGGCGGCGCCGTCCAGAGGCTGGCCGAGGAAGCTGGCGGCATTGGCGCGACGGAACAGCAGTTCGACCATGACCAGGCTGGCCGGCAGGCTTGCATCCAGTTCCTCGATCGCCTGGTCGTACAGTGCGCGTGCCTGGCGATGGCCAGCGCGTGCGGCGAGCGTAGCCGCTGCCTGCAATTGCAGGCGCGCGCGCAGCGCCGGCGCGGAAGAGGGCGCCAGCGCAAGTCCGTCAGCGAGCCATCCGGCGGCTTCGTCATGCTCGCCGGCATCGCGCAGTACCGGCGCCAGCAGCATGGCGATCAGCGCTCGCTGGTCGTCGTCCATCCGCGCACCGAGCCGGTAGGCGCGCCGCACGAGCTGTGCTGCGGCCGTGCGGTCGCCAGCGCGCACCTGTTCACGCCCGGACTCGTACAGCAGCCACAATGTGTCGGCGAAACGCTCCTCCGGCAGCGCGTCGGCCAGCGTTTCGGCCAGTACCGCGTAGGAGCGCGAGCCATCGCCATCGGCGCGTGCCGAGTAGGCATCGGCGAGGGCGGCGAGATCCGTGGCCGGCAGGGCGGGCGCGATACGCAGGCGCCAGTCCTCGCGTTCCACGGTCAGCTTCCGGTGATCTCCGTTGCGTTCGATGGTGGTGATGATGGCCGACGAAGCTGCGACGTTGAACTCGACCAGCGCCAGGTCGAGTGGGGTCGCCAGCGGATGCACGTGATCGTCATCGGAGCGCTGCCAGCGCAGCAGCCGATCGCCGGCTGCCAGGCCGGCATCGGCGGCGGCGAAGCCCGGCGCGGCTTCGAGCACGAGCAGACCTTCGGCGCCCACGGCCGGCGGCAGCAAAGAGATGACCAGCAACGCGTAGCGCCGTAGCCACAGCCGAACCGGCGCTCTCGTCGGTGTCGACGCGAGGTGATGCGCTTCACCGGAATACCCGGACAGACCGATCATTCCTGAGCCCCAAGTTCTGCACCGGATTTCAGTGTCGTGTTTCGCTTTTCAAGGCCCATTCAGCGGGTTGCCAAAGGGCCGGAATCGCGACCGGACCTGCGACAGTCGGCCAGGCACACGAACGCGCCATGGAGAGGGTACGTGTTCATTGCCCCACCGTCACGCTGGAGTAGTTGCCCGAGGCGTCCTTGCTCTGGAAATAGATGAAGCCGCCATCGCTTCCGAAATGGCTGTCGCCGTTCGACCAGTAGTTGCTGCCACTGGCGCTGCCATTGCCGCGCATCAGCACGAGCAGGTTGGCGAATGCGGCTGGCTGCCCTTCGATGCCAACATTGCCGTGGCCATCAAGCCAGTAGCGGCCCGGCCAGACCGGCCCGAGCGTGCGCAGGAAGGCGACGTCGTAGGCGTGCAGTTCGCGGCCATTGATGAACACCCCGGTGTTGCCGCCGGATGCATCCGATGGAAGGGCGGCACGGACCGGGAGACCGGCGGGCAACACGCCACTCGCCGGGCCGCCACGACGACCCCAGACACCCGAGCGCGGGTCGTACCAGTAGTCGCCCGAGGCAACCTGGACGCCGCTGCGGGCCAGCTGTGCCAACTCGTCGCCGCCGAGCAAGGCGCCGTTCACGCGCACGTTTGGCATCTGCCCTGCCGGCAGCGGCTGCGCGACTACCGACGCAGCCCGCGGCGGCTCGTGCACTGCGACTTGAGCTGCAGCGATACGGGTCTGGACATAGGCGCCGGTGCCGATGCACAGCAGAGCACCGGTGGCGATCGCGAGCAGGAATAGCGGATGGGTCGACATGAGCGATCTCCTGAACGTAGGAAGTGGGGACGCAGCGAACGGCTCAAGACTCTCGCGGGCCTGCGACCGAGGACGCTCGCAGCGTCAATGCCACCCGCTCGCGCATTTGCTGCGTGAGCGGGTGTGGGTCGCTACCAGAGCTCCGGTAGATGGCGCAGCGAGTCGCAGGCGACGAACCGGAACGAAAAGTCGGTTTCCTGCGGAACTGCCAGCGGTCCCGGTCGCCCCTGCAGCTGACATAACTGGTCGTAGTCGCTGCCGGTGGGGCCGACATCGCCGGCCAGCGGCTCCAGGCTGGTGATGACCGATCGCACCTGGCACTCAGCGAAGCGCGTGTAGCGTTCCTCGGTGCTGCCCATCCGCACGGCGTACAGCCGCGGCGGCGGACGATGCTGCGGGAATCCTCCCTGACCCGGCCCATGGCCGGGCCACGGACCGCAGGAGAAATCCAGGCAGGGTCCGATCGGTGGTTCCTCAGGGACTGGCGGTAGTTCGCTGAGGTCGTATTGGCAGACATACCAGACCTTGCTCGTCTTGCTCTGGGTGCAGTACTCGCGACCGCCGCCATGGCAGATTTCGAAGGCGAGATCGCGAGGTACCAGAATGTCACGCTGATCCACCTGCATGTGCGGAAGCAGCTGCCAGCCCAGACTCTCGAAGCCTTCGGCGAGCACCGGTGCCGTCGAAACAACCGCGGCAGCGACGATGACGATGCGGAACATGTTGTGATTCATGAATCCTCCTGTATGCGGTTCGCCGCGCAAGTCGC
>CAZFUH010000389.1:0-3569 GCA_964522235.1 uncultured Rhodanobacteraceae bacterium | reverse complement strand
ACCGAAGACACCTTCGAGCGTGATCTGGCATTGCCCGAATTGCCGCCGCATGTGCAACGCATGGCCGAACGTACCTGGGCAGCCGCGACCCGCTCTGGCCGCATTGCCCGCACCGTCGTGCTGAAGTTGAAGACGGCACAGTTCCGGATACTGACTCGCAGCCTGACGCCACCGGCCCCGCCGGACTGCGCGGCGGCGCTGGTGGCGACCGCCTTGGCCTTGCTGGATCGAGTGGAACTGCCGCCGACGACCCGCTATCGCCTGGCCGGGGTGGGACTGGGCAACTTCATCGATCCGGATGCGTCGCCGCCGCAGTCCGACCTGTTTGACTAGTAGTGCGTCGGACCTGGGCGATCTGCAGCAGATCTGAGCCAGGTCCGGCACCGTGCTGGCGGTATCGATGCCTGGGTCGTCAGCGGCCGCGGTTATTGCCGCCGTTGCCATTGCCGGCCGCCGGCCGCGCAAGTTCGGGCGCCGAAGTCGCGACGATCACGCCGCAGGCGATGCGGGCGCCGGAGCCGCCGGCAGGCTGACTGCGGTAGTCGTCGGCTTCGGCATGGACGACGATCGAGCGACCGAGAATGTCGAACTCGCCTTCATCACCGATCGTCAGTCGAGCGACGTGAATGTCGATGTCGACATTGCCGCGGGGGTCGGCATCCAGGTTCGGCAGATCGCCGGCATGGGCGTCCGGACTGCTGGGCACGCCGTGACTGCTGCCTTGCGGGTCGAAATGATCGCCAGCAGCAGCGGCGTCGTTGCCGCCGCAATTGCCGACCTCATGAACGTGGAATCCGTGCCGGCCATTGTTGTTCAGCCCGGTGACGCGGCCGGTGATACGCAGACCGAAATTGTCCGGCGACAACTGCAGACGACCGCTGGCGCGTTGGCCCCGGGTTGCGGCCAGTTCCACGTGGGCGGCATTGATCTGCGGCTTGCTGCCATCGGGCGGCAGGGTCGGTGGCGCCGGCATCGGAGGCAAATCCGGCAGCGGTGCAGCAGGCGGGGCTGCCTGTGTACCGGTCCGCTCGTCCGGGACAGATTCCGGCGTCGATTCCTGGGCGAAACCGATACCGGTGGTGACGGCGAAGGCCGTGACCACGGCCAGGGCGAGAACGGAACTGCGCATGACGGATACCCTCGGGTGCGGAAATGACGGACAACTTTACAGCCGAACGGCCGGTCATGCCCATGTCACGGGCGCGTTCCGGCCGGAAATCAGAGGTTGTCAGCGCATTCGGTTGGTCAGCGGAACAATCCGTGCACCGCTTCGACGATCAGCCCGGTGGCCAACGCGACCAGCAGGACATCGCCATCGACGCGAACCCAATGGTGACCATAGGGCGGCGGTGCCAGTCGGTACGGCCGATAGTCGATGACGTAGGTCGGGCCATAGTAGGCATGCGGCAGGTAGTGCCCGCGGGACCAGCGCGTTGGCCGGTACACGGGCGGCGGCCGGTAATAGGTCGGGGCGTGGTAGCGGTAGCGAGAGACATAGGCGGGGCGATACGCGCGTACCGGCGGCCGGTAATGGTGCCGGCCCGGACGATGATGCTGGTGACCATACCGGTGCTGTTGGTGACGGCCATGACGATGGCGATGGTCTCGACCCTGGTAGTGGCCGCGATCATACGACTGGCCGTGCGAGGGCCCGGACGAGCCGCGCCACTGTCCGTCGCGAGCGACGGTGTCGGTCGACAAAACCAGTCCGGCACAGGTGAGCAGGCCGGCCAGGGTCAGGCTGATCATGCGCTGATTCATCGCGTATCCTCGCTGCTGTGGGTCACCCGCGGAGGCGGCACGATGGACCGTCGATCCGGGGTAGCGGCGCCATCATTGCGCCCGCTCCACTGAATCGATTTTGAATCGGCCAGGCCGCGCCAGGAATCGGTTCAGACTCGCCGTTCAGATGCCAGAATGCGCGGGCGCGACCGCGAATGCGCGTCGAATACAATCAATGTCGAAGGTTCGATGGTCGCGACCGTCACCGTTGTCGCCCGCCACCAAAGCCGCTGAGCCGAATCGCCGCCGTTTCCGCTGTTGCTGTTGCTGCTGCCGCTGTTGCAGTTGTTTTTGCTGTTGTAGTGTCGAGCTTGCTCGACGCAGGTGTCACGACCGGAGCGCGCGGCCCGACGGCCGCAAAGCACAGCAAACTGCGCTCTACGTGGGGGTGGCCAGGCACTGCGCGAGGACTTCGGCGAAGCGCAGCGCGGAACCATCGGCGTAGTCGAAGAACAGCGACGGTTCGCAAAGCTCCAGTTCCAGCAGACGCGGCCCGTCCGGCGACGGCAGCAGGTCGACGCGCGCGTAGGCCAGGTGGCCGAACGGCTGTGCCGCAAGCGCATGCTGCGCCAGTGCCAGCTCCGACCGCGATGGCGTGCGCGGCTGGATGTGCTCGGCGGCAAACAGCGCGCGGGTCGCGGCACCACCACTCGGCAACAGCGGCCCCTTGCGAATCGCATGTGAGAATTCGCCGTCAAAGAACATCAGCGCGGTCTCGCCGGCTTCGTCGACCTGCGCCAGATAGGGCTGGACCAAAACCGCGCGGCCGCGTTCGAGCAGTGCGGCGGCATGCGCGATCGCCTCGTCGCGTCCGTCCAGGGTGAAACGACGGACATCGCGCGACCCGGCACCGACACAGGGTTTGACGACAAACTCGTCGTGCCGCGGCAATCCACCGGGATCGTCGCCGGGCACGAAAAACTCGCCCGGAACCACGGCGACACCGGCCGACTGCAAGTCGGCCAGATAGCGCTTGTCGGTGTTCCAGTGCACGACATCGATCGGATTCAGCAGCCGGGTGATGTTGGCGATATTGCGGCACCAGGCGAGAAATCCATCGAGACGGCAGGTGTAGTCCCAGGTCGAACGCAGCACGACCAGGTCATAGCGTGCCCACGACACCGTTGGATCGTCCCAGGCGCGCACCTCGGCCGCGATACCGATCCGCTCCAGCGCGGCGAGCAGCGGCTGCAGGTCCTGATCCAGATCGGTTGCGGCTATGGCAGTGGCGAGGACGACGGTTCGGGTCATGTCAGGACGCAACGGCAAGAGGCGGGCCGAGGCCCGCCTCTTGAATTTCCAGCCGGCATGCGTGTTCGCGTGCCGGCAGCGACGATCACGGAATCGTGATCGGATTGCCGGCCTGGTTGTAGGCGTACTCCAGCAGCATCGCCGGGAAACCTTCACTTCCGGTCGTCGTCATATGGACGTAGCCGAAGTTGATCTCCCCGGTATCGGTGTTGGTGAAGCGGAAGCCCAGATAACCGTCGACACCGCCAGGCTGGCGCCAATTGATCGTCGGCGCCCCCTGCGGCGCGGTGATGAAGTTCGATCCCGGACCGATCGTGTCACCGGACTGCAAGACCAGGTAGGCGGTGCCGTCGCTGACACCGGCAGCATCCGCATTGCCCAGGCCCCACCAGAACGACAGCACCGTCAAACCCGTTGTGTTTGAACGGTACGGATTGAAGTGATAGTCGGCAATCTCGCCGGGCCCGCTGTCGCCGGTCAGCCAGTTCACTGACAGGCCGCCGAAATCGTCCGGAACGTTCTCGTTGAACTCGCCG
>CAZFUH010000388.1:0-3572 GCA_964522235.1 uncultured Rhodanobacteraceae bacterium | reverse complement strand
CCCAGCGGCGTCTCGACGGTCTCGCGACGAACGTTCACGAATAATGCGGGCTAGAGCTCGAAGTCGTTGGCAAAGATCCTGTCTTCTTCGTAGATCCATACCTGGCCGCGGCGAACCGTGCCCGAGATGCTGAGGGTGCCGGCGAACGGGTAGCCGATCGCCAGACGCCGGTCGCCGAAGGCGATCGCCGTGCCGAACTGGCCGCTTGCGGCGACACCTGGGATGATCGCGCCGGGCCGGAGTTCACCCTGGGACTGCGGGCTGCCGACGCCGAAGCCGCCGACGTCATTGCGGCGCAATTCGACCATGCCGACGTTTGCGGCAATGCCAGGCGGCAGCGTGGCCGTCGAGCGATCGGCGCGCGGTGCGGCGACCGCAACCCAATTGTCGAAGCCGATCGCCACCGCGTTGCCAAACCACATGCTCGGCTGTTCGCCAGCCGGATTGCCGCCGGCATTGATGGCGCCGCCACCTTCCTGAAACTGCCAGGCGTTGCTGATCCGCTGGTAGCGGGTCACGGTGCCGCAGCGCGGGGCGTTTGGACAACTGGCGGTGACGCCGCCGCGGGCGCCGATGATGAGCTGGTTGTTCGTGATCGCCAGCGCCGATCCGAAGAATGTACTCGAGAAGCTGCTCGGGCTCGGTCCGGTGATATGCGCGGTCTGCGTCCAGGGGGAGTCTTCGAACACGTAGACCGAGCCGGCGAAGCCGGCGCCGCCGTGCTGCTTGCTCGGCGCGCCGACGGCGAGCCTGCGGGCGCTGATGCCGAACACCTCGTCGCGGACAATGGCGACGGTCTGGCCAAAGCGGTCGGCCGCCGCCGCATTGCTGGCCATCAGCTGAGTTGTGCTCGACCATGAGCCCGAGACGGTACTCAGGGTTCGGGTCAGGACGCGGCCTCGGGCGCTGTCCCAACCTGGGCAGCCGGTTGCGGTAACCGCATCACCATTGCTCGCGCCGCTGGCGCTGACCGCGACCGAGGTGCCGCAGCGCGAGTCACCAAACGTGTCCGCATGCGTGGAGCCGTGAGTACTGCTGACCCATGCGCCGTGTTCGTTCAGACGGAAGTATCTGGTCCGTCCCTCCTGATTGCTGAAGGAAGGGGAGGCGTGAGCACCGGGACATCCGAGTACCAGATGGGGGAGCTTCAACGCGACGCTGTGTCCGCAGCGGGGGGCGGCGCCGTGGTACGCACCCACGATTCGTTGCCGCAACTGCCAGCTGCCTTGTTCGCGCTGAAACACGAACACGGCGCCGTTTGGCTTCACGCCGCCCAGGTTGGGGCCGCCGTCGACCAGTGTTCCGGGCGCGCCAACCGCCAGCCAGCCGCCGTCCATTGCGATGCTGTAGCCAAATTCTGGGCCGTTCGCCTCGGTCTGGTCGGGCAGATCACCGTAGTCTCCCGAGACGACGGCAATCCGAACCAAGTCCGGGCCAGTGGTGCCGCCGCGGACGACGGCCGACGTGGTGTCGCCAGCGACGAATTCGGCGTCGACCTGATCGACGATGCGCTTCTGCACCGCCTGCCATTCGGCAGCGTCGATGCCTGGCGGCGTATGGTTCGCCCTGACCGGTGACGACAGCGCCAGCGCGGTGGCGGCCGAGAACAGCACGGAGGTTGCGGCGAGTTCGCTCATGTCTGGAGTTCCTCGGGGGGGGCGGCCGCGAGTGGCGGCGATACGGTTGAAACCCGGGCAATGGTCAGAACCGCACGCGGCGTCACGCCGATGATCCTGGTGGCGGGTAGCTCGTTGGTAGCGCTACTCGAAACCGTCCGCGAAGATCCGGTCGGGGTCGTAGATCCAGACCTGGCCGCGGCGACCGCCGCCGGGGAAGGCCGTACCCGAACGCGGATACCCGACCGCGAGCCGCCGGCCGGAGAAGTCCAGGCCGGTGCCGAATTGACCGTGGTCGAGCACCAGGGCAGCGATCGCACCTGGCCGGACCTCGCCTTGTGCATCCGACCAGCTGACGCCCCAGCCGCCGGCATCGTCACGACGCAGCTCAACCATGCCGACGTCTTCAGCGACCCCGTCAAACTGGGTCCAGCCATCGGCATGCGGGGCCGCGACCGCGACCCAGTTGTCGGCGCCGATTGCGACTCGGGCGCCGAACGCCATGCCCGGCTGCTCGCCGGAGGGATTGCCGCCGGTGTTGATCGCGCCGCCGCCTTCCTGCAGCAACCAGTCGGCGCCGGAACGCTGGAAGCGGGCGACGGTGCCGCAGCGTGGCGCATTGCCGCAGTCGGAGGTGAAGCCGCCGCGGGCACCGACGATGAGCTGGGTGTTGTTCATGGCCACGGAGGAGCCAAAATAGGTAAGCGCAAAGCTCTGCGGCGCCGGCCCGGTCAGCGCCGCCGTCTGGGTCCAGCTCGAGCCGGCGAACACATACACCGATCCGGCGGCAAGGGCTGGGCCGTGGGTCTTGTACGGAGCGCCGACGGCCAGACGCTGAACCGTGATGCCCAGGGCTTGGGCACGGTACAGCGCCACGCTGTCGCCGAAGCGATCGCCGTCGGTGCCATCGTTCGGCACCACAAAGCTCAAATGCGACCAGGTGCCGGCACTGGCCGAATAGCCACGGATCTTCACCAGTCCCGATCGCTGCGATACAAAATCCATGCTGCCAGGGCAGCCGATGGCCGAAACCGCGCTGTCGTCGTCACCGCTGCTTGCGCTCAACGCGACCGCAAAACCGCATCGGGCCAGATCGCCGCCCATCGACGCCAGTATTCCCGCCCACTGTGCCTGCGCGTCGAGGCGGTACCAGCGCACCAGCCCGTTGAGCGCCGCCGGATTGCCGGACCAGCCCGAATCCGGACATCCGATCATCAGATGCGGCAAGGCGAGAGCGACCGCGTGGCCGCAGCGCGGCGCCGACCCGTGGTTGGCGAAAACGATGCGTTGCCGCAGCTGCCAGCCGCCCTGTCGGCGTTGGAACATGAATACGGCACCGTGTTGGCCGATACCGAACTCGCTGCCGCCATCGACCAGGGTGCCCGGTGCGCCGACCGCCAGCCAGTCGCCGTCGATGGCGACGCTGTAGCCGAATTCGGGACCGTGGCCCGCCGACTGCTCGGGCAGCCCGGTGTAGTCACCGGCAAGCACGACCGTTCGGATCAGATCATGACTGGAACCGCCGCCGCGATCGACCGGGTCGCGGCCGGCGACGATTTTTGCGTCGACCTGCTCGCCGATCTGGGTTTGAATTGCCTGCCATTGCTGATTCGAAAGACCGGTGGGAGGCTCGGCCGCGCGCGCGATGTCGGCGAGTGCGCCCGGGGCGAGTGCGAGCACAGCGGCGATCGTTGCGGACCGGCCTTTGGTGAAGAAGCGTCTCATGGCGGGCATTGCGCACTCCTGCGGCCAGGATCGCGAATGACCGGTCGCGATCGTCATGGGTCGGCACTGGATGCAAGACGACACCGGGGATCAGTCGCCGCCAGCAAGATCAATCAATGGCAGGTTGAACCGGATATCGGCCTGCCAGTGGCCGCTACCGAGTGCCATCTCCGGTACCAGATAGCTGCCGATGATTCGGCCATTCTCCAGGCGAAGCTCGTCGCCGCCGGG
>CAZFUH010000387.1:1788-3574 GCA_964522235.1 uncultured Rhodanobacteraceae bacterium | reverse complement strand
TCCCGGGGTCGGTCTACAGCCAGAACAGTACCTGTTCGTACTGGGTGCGGGCACGGTTTCAAAGCTGCAACGCCGGTATCGACCTCAAGGTGCTCAAGGCCCGGGTGATCTGGGACTAGCAGCCTGTCGGACTTGGGCGATCGTGACGAGGGAAAGCGGGATCGAGGACAGATCCGTCATCGTTTGAGGAAGATAGCGGCGCTATCTGACGAAAAGGATGGCGGATATGGACCGATCTCCGCTTTTCCGCAGTAGATCAGTTCCAAGTCCGACAGGTTGCTAGCAGCCGATGCCCCATCCGGACCCTTGAGTCCGGATGGGATCCTTCCAGGAGCCGCTCAGTGGGTTCCGGCGGGAACTTCGCCGGGGTAGAACGGCCGGAACTCGTGGATGGCGGCCTCGAACACTCGAGCCGCTAGCGCGGAGTCCGGTTCGAGTTCGCTACGCACCGCCGTCTCGTCGGGCAGGCGCAGCAGGATCACGCCCTTGTCAGCGTAGCGGGCACCGAACAGAAGAGTGCCCGATTCCCGCAGCCTGCGAAGGTTTGCGCTGTGCTCGGCAAAGCCCTGCTGCTCGCCCGGCGCGATCCCGCTTTGCCAAGCTGGCCCGGTGGTGAATTCCACCAGATACAGGCCGGTCCCGGACGGCCGGCTGGTGGACGATTCGGCTACCGCAGCATCGGCAATCAGCAGCAGGAACGTGGACAGTGCGATCGAGGCGGTCAGGTTCATGTGCGTGCGACTCAAGAGCGAGAATGGCGATCGCGGGCAAGCTTAGCAAGCCACTACACTAAGCACAGTACACTGCATCGCGCGACAGCCAGTTCTGCATTGACCCTATCATGAATCATCCACGTATCGGTCAGGGGGTCGACATCCATGCCTTCGGCCCCGGCCACCATGTCACGCTCGGCGGCGTGCGCATTGCCCACGATCAGGGCCTGATCGCCCATTCCGACGGCGACGTCGTGTTGCACGCGCTATGCGATGCGATTCTCGGCGCGCTGGCTCTAGGCGACATCGGCCGGCATTTTCCGCCCGACGACGAGCGCTGGCGCAATGCCGACAGCCGGCAGTTTCTGCGTCGTTGTCGGGTCCTGGCTGCCGAGGCCGGCTATGTGCTCGGCAATGCCGACATCAGCATCGTCTGCGAAGCGCCGAAGATCGCTCCGCACGCAGAGAGCATACGCATGAACATCGCGGCCGATCTCAGCGTCGGTCTGGAAACCGTCAGCATCAAGGCCACGACCAGCGAACGGCTGGGCTTTACCGGTCGTCGCGAAGGTATCGCGGCGTTCGCCGTCGTACTCCTGGTTCCGCATCGGTGAACGTTGCGACAGAACCGCCGCTGCGCGCTCGGTTTCGCGTAACTCCGGAGGATTTCGAGGTCGAGGAAATACTCGGTTTCGAGCCCGGCGGTGACGGCGAGCACTTGCTGCTATGGATCGAAAAGCGCGGTGCCAACACGGCCTGGGTCGGCGAGCAGCTGGCGCGATGGGCCGGTGTGCCGGTGGCCGCCGTCAGCTACGCCGGGCGCAAGGACCGTCATGCCGTGACCCGGCAGTGGTTCAGCATCCACCTGCCGCGTCGCATCGCCCCCGAACCTGATCCTGAGCTGGAAGGGGTTCGTGTGCTGTCTCGCGCCTGGCATGGTCGCAAGCTCAAGCGCGGCGCACACCGTGGCAACCGCTTCGGCATCGTACTGCGCGAGATCGACGGTGACCGTCAGGCGACGGAACTTCGGTTGGCGCAGATCGCCAGGGAGGGTGTGCCGAACGCTTATGGAG
>CAZFUH010000387.1:0-1688 GCA_964522235.1 uncultured Rhodanobacteraceae bacterium | reverse complement strand
ATCGGGGCCGAGCTGGAACGCCGTCTCGAGACCGGTGACATCCACCCGACCGGACCGCTGTGGGGGGACGGCGATCTTCCGACCAGCGCAGCGGCACGCGACCTGGAAACACGAATCGCCGAATCCGAACCGATGCTGTGTGCCGGCCTGGCCAGAAGCGGCCTGCGCCAGGAGCGTCGCGCCTTGCGTGTACGTCCGATCGACTTGCGTTGGCAGTGGCTGGCCGACGCGCCGGATGGTCTGCGCCTGGACTTCGATCTGCCGGCAGGCAGCTTCGCCACCGCCGTGCTGGCGGCGTTCTGTCAGGCGGAAGATGCCGCCGCCGGGCGCTGATGGATGAAACTCCGCATTTGGGCAGCGGCAACGGTTCTGGCAAGCTGACCGACATGGCGAGAACCAAGACAGGCGGCGTCCAGCCCGGGTTGGGCTTCGCAGGCAACCACGGGCAGACATTGCGCCCGCTGGCGGACCGGATGCGACCGCAGAAACTCGACGAGGTCGTCGGTCAGGACCATGTGGTTGGTACAGGCACGCCGTTGCGGGCGTCGCTCGAGGCCGGCAAGCCGTACTCGATGATCTTGTGGGGGCAGCCCGGCTGCGGCAAGACGACACTGGCCCTGCTGGTCGCGCAGTATGTCGATGCCGAGTTTCACGCCTTGTCGGCGGTACTCGGCGGCATCGCCGAGGTGCGCGCGGCGACTGCCCAGGCCGAGGCAATGTTCGCCCAGGGCCGGCGCAGCGTCTTGTTCGTCGACGAGGTGCACCGGTTCAACAAGGCGCAGCAGGATGCCTTCTTGCCGCATATCGAACGCGGCACCATCATCTTCGTCGGCGCGACCACCGAGAACCCGTCGTTCGAGCTCAATTCGGCCCTGTTGTCACGGTGTCGCGTGCACGTGCTCAAGCCGGTACCGACCGAGGCGATCGCAGCAGCATTGCGCCGCGCGCTTGTCGACGTTGAGCGTGGCCTTGGCGATCGCGACTGGCAGATCGACGACGCCGTATTGACGCAGATTGCCCAGGCCGCCGATGGCGATGTCCGGCGTGCTCTGACCCTGCTGGAAATCGCCGCCGAGCTGGCCGGCAGCGGCGATCGCCTGGATCCGGCGCTGTTGAGTCAGGTACTCGCCGACCGCGGCCGTCGCTTCGACAAGGGCGGCGAACAGTTCTATGACCAGATTTCGGCCCTGCACAAATCGATTCGAAGCTCGGACCCGGATGCCGCGGTGTACTGGCTGGCGCGGATGCTCGATGGCGGTGCCGATCCGAGCTATCTCGCGCGCCGGCTGGTGCGCATTGCCAGCGAAGACATTGGCCTGGCCGATCCGCGCGCACTGCCGATGGCGCTGGACGCCTGGAATGCCTATGAGCGCCTGGGCCCGCCGGAAGGGGAGTTGATGCTTGCGCAGTGCGCGATCTATCTGGCCGTCGCCGCCAAGAGCAATGCCGCCTATCTCGCCTTCGGCCAAGCCCGCGCCGATGTTGCCGCACATGGCACCCTGGAGGTGCCGCTGCATCTGCGCAATGCACCGACCAGGCTGATGAAGCAGCTCGGCTATGGTCGTGACTATCGCTACGACCACGATGTCGAGGGCGGCGTCGCGCTCGACCAGCAGTGCCTGCCGCCGGAACTACGGGGACGTCGCTACTACGAGCCGGTAGAACGCGGCCTGGAAAGCCAGATCAAG
>CAZFUH010000386.1:0-3577 GCA_964522235.1 uncultured Rhodanobacteraceae bacterium | reverse complement strand
CGCCGCACTGCTGTTCACGATCACCGCCCGCCTGGGTTATGACGTGCTCGCGCAGTTGGCCTGGTACGTTGGCACAGTCGTTCTTGCCCTTGGCATCCACTTCTTCATCGTCTTTCCGATTTTGTTGCGGACGCTCGGCGGTGTTTCGCCGCTATGGTTCTTCAGGCAGATTCAGCCGGCAATGCTGACCGCGTTCTCGACCTCATCCAGCAGCGCGACCCTGCCAACGACGTTGAAGGTGGCTGAGGAAAACCTGAAGGCACCGCGTCATGTCAGCCGATTCGTCTGTACGCTCGGAGCGACGGCAAACATGAACGGAACTGCCCTGTTCGAAGGCGTGACGGTGCTGTTCCTGGCCCAGTTCTTTGGTGTCGAATTGACCGTCGTTCAGCAGTTGCTCGTGCTGGTGCTGTGTATTCTCGGCAGCGTTGGAGCGGCTGGAGTGCCCGGTGGTTCGCTGCCGGTGATCGCGATGATCCTGGCGATGTTTGGTGTGCCGCCGGAGGGAATCGGTCTGGTTCTGGGTGTTGACCGCTTCCTGGACATGTGTCGCACAACGGTCAACGTCGGCGGCGATCTGGTCGGAACCATGGTCATCGCAAGACATGAGCCTGCGCATAGCGCCAGCGATGATCCCGCGCAAACGCCAATGCCGAGCTAGCGCCATTCTGGGTTTGGCGCTGGCGGCCGCTACTGCAGGTGGCGAGACGGCGCCCTGGCGCTACTGGGACGATCCGGCGGCGCTGGCCCTTGATCGTCAGGACTACGCCGTGGTCCAGCGCTCCAGCTTCAGCCCCGAGCCATGCCTATACGACGCACAGGGCCAGGTCCTGGATGGCAGCGAGCTGGCTCGAGCCTGTCGATTCGATCATCTCTGGGAGTCGCGGGGACGGGCACGCTATCTGCGTAGGGAGGGCGACGAGCGGATCGTGCTCGACGAATACGGTACCGGGGCTCTCGTACGCATCTGGATGACAACCGGCGATGGATACAGTGCGCCGTTTGCTGAACAGATTCGCCTGCGCTTGCGTATCGATGACGATCCGGTGCCCTATCTGGATCTGCCGGTCGCCGAACTGTTCGGCGGCAACGTCTGGCCGTTCGTCTGGCCACTGGCCGGCAATCGCGACAACGGCGCCGGTGCTTCGTTCAGCCTTGTCCCGATTGCCTTCCAGCACCGACTGGTTGCCAGTCTGGTAATCCCCGACGTTCTAGCCAACACCGAAGCCCAGGATCTACCGATCTGGTACCAGTTCAATATTCAGCGCATGGCTTCGGCAACAAAGCAGCCGTCGGGCATCCCTGGCGACATCGCAGCAGCTCTAGCTTTCGCAGCGACCTCACCCGGTAACTATCCATGGCCGCTGCCGTTGGACTGGCAGTACGGTCAGGTCGAGTTCGGCGGCGATGACAGCGCTGTGGTGCTGAAGTCGGAGAACGCCGATACGTTGTTGGCTCTACGTTTGCGGCCGAATTCGGAACACGACTGGTCGCGCCTGGGCTTGAAGCTCATCTTTGACAGTGAGACTCGCGCCGATCTCCGCTTGGACCAGCTGTTCGGTCTGGAAAGCAGTAGCGCCGACGCACCGCGGTCTCTGTTGCACGGCATCGACGAGCACGGCTATGGCTACTTCTACTTGCCAATGCCGTTTCACACCGGCGCCATCGTGCGCTTGTACCGGCTCGATGGAGAAGCATCTCCGGCAGTTGAATATGGCTACGCATTGGCCGGGGTGCCGCCAGCGACCGATGCGCTGCGTCTGCGGGCATCGGTACACCAGACCTGCATCGACGGCGGCCGCTTGGAGCCGGATCTGCAATTGCTCGATCTTTCGGGTCGCGGCCGCTGGATCGCAATTTACACGCGCCAGCAGAATATCGTGACCGACCAGATTGGCGGTGTCGGCAACTACCTGGAGGGCGACGAGCGCCTGTATGTCGACGGCTCGCCGCACCCGTCCTGGCACGGTACTGGCAACGAAGATTTCTACAATGGTGGCTTCTATTTCGATCGCAACGGCGCCTATGGATTTCGTCATCGGTTTCCGTTCACCGGTGCTCCCTGGCACGCTTACGACGGCGTTCTAGTGGCTGCATCGCGTATGTACCGGCTGCTGCTTGTCGATGCCGTGCCATTTTATCGTCGATTGCAACTGCGCCTGGAGCGCGGTGCCTACGGTGATCAGCCGATGTGCAGCGAAGGCCTCGTCCTGGCCTATCAAGAGCCGGAGCCGGCGCTGGCGCCGGTGGCACGGCTCGATCTCAGCGATCCGGTTTCGATCGCTGCAGCCGGCTATGAGTTGCCGCTGGGTAGCGAATGCGATTGGCTGAAAGGCGCCTTCATCGACGAGCCGCCGACGGCGCTCAATGCCCGGGTGTGCAGGTTCACTGGCGGAACCTCCGGCTTTCGCTTCGTTCTCAAGCAGCCGGCGCAGCAGCTGTGGTTGCGCCGGCGTTTCGATGGCACCGCCGGGGGCCAGGCAGGTCTGATCGAAGTCAACGGTGAGCCAGTCGGCCATCTTCCTTATGCGATGGCACAGTCTGGGCGCCCATGGCAGCAGATCGACCTGCCCCTGGATCTGCCAGCGCAGCCCGCGGCTGCCGAACTCCAGTTTCGAATCGCACCGGTCGACCCGGACGAAGAATTTACTGAGTCCGCGTACTGGCTGTTTGCGACAGTCGGCGACCCGCTGTACGCCGACGGCTTCGAGCTCGTTCCGCGTTGACCGATACACTCGCCCGGTGTTCAGAGGGTGCTCGACTGCAATCCGTTGTAGAAAATCAGATCTTGATCTTCGACCACGCGTATGACTTGGTCATTGACCAGCAGGGCCTGAGCGAGGTCGGTGCTGGTGATCGCATCGTTTTCGTCGACGTCCAGATACAACGATGCGTACAAATCATAACGTCCGGTCGCGATCCCGACTGGCAGTACGAACAGGCGTGATCGCAGCGCCGAGCCGGGAGGCAGCTGCACCTTGCGGTCGTTGTCCGGATCGTTCACGAACGGCGCCGGCAGCGCCCGCAAGCTGGCGCCGAGCAGGACATGATCATGGCTATCGACGGCAAGATTGCGCGTTTCGTAGTCGACGATCAGCGTCTGTCCCGGAGCGATCGTTCGTTGCCGGGGACGGATCGCGTCCAATGCCAGAATCCGGCTGATGGTGGCCGTACGCAGGCCAGTACCGCTGCCATGGGCGTTGTAGTAGTGATCGACCTGCCAGCGCCAGGTGTGTTGATGCGGGGCCAGCGACCAGCGTTGGGTTCCCCATTGACTCATGCCGCGGCCGTGACCGAAACAGTGCCGATCCAATCCGACCGCGTCGTTCAGGCAGGGCCAGTTTGCTGCGGGCGAACCGGCGAAACCATTGCCGCAGGACAGGTCGCCGTTCGCGCAGCTCATGGTGCCGAGCAGGCAATTGTTCTCCGCCGAATACTCGCTGCGAAATGTCGCGCCGTTGCGAATCATCATCAGACCGGCGGTTCGGGCGACCGCCAGGTCGGTGCTGGCCGACGTACCTGGGCCGTTGACTTGGCAACAGGCTGAAGAGCATAGGTCGAACGGCCGACCGGAGAC
>CAZFUH010000385.1:0-3577 GCA_964522235.1 uncultured Rhodanobacteraceae bacterium | reverse complement strand
GCATAGCGGCCCCAGGCATTGACGTGCAGTGCCGAGGTGCGCTGACCGTAACCGACCGTGCCGCGCGGTTGCAGCACGTAGATGACGTAGCCGTTCGCGGCCCAGAGATGGAATGGATAGCGACCGGTGAACTGCCGGTTCACCGGTGTCGTGCCGCCGTAGTAGTAGACGATCAGCGGATAGCGCTGGCCGGGGTCGAAGTTCGGCGGCAGGTAGTAGCGGCCGTCGATCTCATCGCCGTCACGGTTGCGGAAACGCCAGTCGCGGACCTCGCCCAACTGCACCTGCGCGTAGTCGCTGCGCGCCGAATCGATCAGTACGCGATGCCGATTGCGTTCCAGATCGACCACGTGCAGCCGCTGCGCTGCGGCCGTGTCGCTGCCATACAGGGCCAGTTGCGGCCGGCGCCCGGTCGAAACGACGTGACCTTCAAGAACATCCAGACCAGTATCGATCCGCTCGAATTGGTTGGCTCCGACCCGATAGCGGTAGAGCAGGGCGCGATCGCGCTCGGTCACCGGCAGCAGCAGATCACCGCTGGTCATCCGATGCAGGCCGCCGATCGCAGGATCGAAGTCGCGACTGAGGCTGGTCGCGCGTGCGCCATCGGCAGCGAGCCGATACAACTGGCCGTCGTACTCGTTCGGGACTTGCTGGTCGTCGACCGCGGCGCCGTCGCCCTGGGCCAGGCCCGGGCCGGCAAGCAGCCAGTAGCCGTCGTCGGCGAACGCAGCACCATTGAGCTGACGTACGCGGGCGATGGTGCGGCTGTCGAGATCGGACAGGCGCAGCTCGAACAGACGAAACAGTGCATGCGGCGGCTCGGCGTAGTCCTGTTCGCGCTGGGAGAGCAGAATACGATCGCCGTCGGGCGCGATGTCGTGGATGGCAACCGAATGCTCGAGTGCCGTCAGCGGTCGTACCAGTCCGGATTCGACATCGACCTGGTACAGCTGGCTGTTGTCGCGGAAGGTGCGCCAGCGATCCTCCAGGCCGCGCAGGCGGCGAACCTTGGCGTCCTTGCCGTCATAGGGCTGGCTCCACAGGAACACGATCGAGCGCGAATCCGGATGCCAGCGCCAGGCGCCCAGGTGCTCATGCTCGGCCAGCAGCAGCCGGCTGTCGCCGCTGCCGGCATCGCGCAGCCATAAATGCTTGCCTTGGCGCAGCGCCAGCCAGCGGCCGTCCGGGCTCCAGGCCAGATCGGACGGCGCAGCACCATGCCACTGCTGGACGATCCGGCCGCTGTCGAGGGCGCGGATCTCCAGTCGCTCCAGGTCGATGCCGGCGCTGTCGTCGCGGGCCTTGAATGCGATCGCGAGCTGATTGCCGTCGGGCGAGATCGCCAGCCGCTGCACAGTCTGGGCATTGGTCAATTGCTGCGCCGAGATGCGCTGGCGTGCTTGTACGTGGCTGCTGATGCGATCGTGCGTGGCCTTGCCGTGCCAGTTCAGGGCCGGGGTGGCATCGTCCTTTCGGCCCCGGTGCAGCAGCCAAAGCGAATGCGTGCCGGTCGCCAGTTTCAGTTCGACGTCGCCGTCCTTGACGGTCGCGGCGACACCATTGCGCCATGCCACCGGCTTCTCCAGGCCGACGATGGCCAGCTTGCCTTCGACGTAGCGGTTGGTCTCCAGTTGCACTGCCCATAGCCAGAGGCCACCGCCGGCATCGGCGCGCTCGGGCGCCAGCGCCTGCCAACGCAGTCGTTGGCCGAACAAGGAGACCTCCTGGCCGGCCTCGGGCAGACCCTGCCGCCAGCGCTGCATGACCAGGGCGCGCTGCAACTCGTCGGTCTTGGCGCTGTTGTCGAGCAGGTCGGCCGACAAGGGCAGAGGGCCGAGCGCGAGCACCTGAGATATCGGCGCCTCGAAGCCGTCGGCGCCGGTGTCGGCGCGCGCCGCAGCGGCGCTGGTTACGGCGACAAGGAAGAGCAACAGAACGAGCAGGGCAGGACGAATCATCGGCGGTCTCGCTAGGCGGACCGGCAAGCCTAGCAAAAACACTCACGGCCGTAGCTGCGGTCTGCCGCATGCCCGATGGCGTTGGCAGCTTCGGACCCACCCGATTGCACGGTCGTCTGCGGACCATGGCGCCAGGTGTCGCTGGGATCGAATCCCGATTCCAGCGCCGTGTCGGCGGCGGCTCAATGAAAAACCGCCGTTGTCATGATCGATGCCAGGTCGCTCCTGCTGCGGCGTCCGTGAGCGTCAATACTCGAAGCGGACGCCGGCCAGCCAGTAGCGACCGAACTGCTCCAGTTCCAGTACCCGGTTGCGCTGGCCCTGGAAGCGGCGTTGCTTGGAGTCGGTGATGTTGTTGATCTCGGCGAACACCTGCCAGTTGCCGGTGAACTGGTAGCTGGTCGTGAAGTCCAGGATCGAACGCTTGTCCCAGAACACGTTGAAATCGTCGTCGGCGACGTCGAACTCCTGGATGTACTCGGAGCGGTGATTGTAGGCCAGGCGTGCGTTGTAGCCGGAACGTTCGTAGAACAACGCGACATTGACGTTGTGCTTGGACGCACCCGGCAGATCGGTCTTGCCGATGCCGAACGGCAGCTCGGCGCTGGAGTCGGCATAGGTGTAGTTCGTGTACACACCCAGGCCGTCGAACGGCGCCGGCAGGAAGTCGAAGGTCTGCTGCCAAGCCAGTTCCAGGCCGAGGATGCGTCCGGACGAACCGTTCTCCGGCCTGGTCAGGCGCAGGCCATCAAAGGTGCCACCGGAAATCTCGGTGTTGACGATGAAGATCGGATCGTCCAGGCGCTTGTAGAACACGGCCGCCGAAAGCAGGCCGAGTGGACGCAGGTAGCGCTCGATCGAGAAGTCCAGGTTTTGCGAGTAGGTGGCTTTCAGACTCGCATTGCCGGCCTCGGCGCTGCGGTCGTCGTCGCTGATCACCAGCCGCGGCACGGTCGCGTTGAAGTTCGGCCGGCTCAGGCCGGTCGAGTACGACCAGCGCAGGATCGTGTCCGGATCGACCTCGTAGCGAAAATGCAGGCTCGGCAGGATCTTCACGTAGTTGCGCTCGGACCGTAGCGGTTCCGCGGTCCCGGCATCCTGGTCAAAGTAGAAGGCATTGCCGATCGTTTCGGTGCGCTCATAGCGTACGCCAGTGACCATGCTCAGCCGGTCCCAGCTCGCGTCCAGACGCGCATAGCCTGCGTAGATGTCCTCTTCGGCGCGATAGTCGGAGACCGTCGAGTCCTCGACCAGGGGCTGCAGGTTGTCGTTGCGCACCTGCGGGCCGAAGCGCTCGAAGATGTCGTTGCAGAACACGCGGCCGAATTCGAAGCGGCCGAAGTTGTTCGAGACGCGCGGACATAGCATCTCGGCGTAGGCCGGCGCCGGACCAACCGAGTTGCGGTTGCGGTCGTCGTTGCTGTCCTTGTCGCGCAGACGGGCGCGGACGCCGAAACGGATATCGCCGTACTCGCCCAGGAACGACTGCGGCCGGCTGGCGTCCAGGCGCAGACCGAACTCCGACTCCTCGGCATGTTCGTAGCGTTGGTTGTAGCGCCGGAATGCGTACAGATCCTCGGGCAGGTTGATGCCTTGCTGCAGCACGCTGCCGTCCG
>CAZFUH010000384.1:0-3584 GCA_964522235.1 uncultured Rhodanobacteraceae bacterium | reverse complement strand
GTCCTCGCGCAGTCGACTTTTCGCCTCGAACGTTTCTGCCGCGCAGGCTCCTAGCCCGCATTTCTCCCACCGCGCCGTCGCGAGGGCGCCGAGATCGTGTCGTGGTGCGGCGCACGGACTGTTTGCCGGCGGAGGCGTAGTCGACCTACGTCGAGCCGACAAACGGGAGTACGCCGCGCCACGGCGCGAAGATCGGCGGCCGCAGCAGGTGGGGTGGGAGAAATGCGGGCTAGGAGTGGTGGCGGCAAACAGGCGCAGGCTCCTGGCCGCCGCTACACTGTCGCCATGCGCATGTTCCTGCAACAACCGCCGGCACCGGGCGTGCCGCCGCGCTTTTGTCGTCTGACCTTGCAGCCCGATCTGCTCGGCGGCTTTACCTTGTTGCGCGAGACCGGCGAGATCGGCGGCCGCAGCCAGGTTCGGCGCAGCGTGCACACCGATCGCGACAGCGCCATCGCCGCTTTTGAGGCCGCCCGCGACCGCGAAATCAAGCGCGGCATGCGCATCACCTTCACCGAAGGCGCGCAGCCGCCGCAGGCGGCGTGAACCTACGCCGTTCTCGTGCTCCGGCCGCCGACAATGCCGCCGGCCGCCGCGGCGCCGCAGACCGAATCCATTCCATCTTTTCCCTGGCTTGACATGACTGACCACGCTCCGCTCGCCAACGACCGCTTCCTGAAAGCCCTGCGCCGCCAACCCGTCGATCGCACGCCGGTCTGGATCATGCGCCAGGCCGGCCGCTATCTGCCCGAGTACCGCGCCACTCGCGAGCGCGCCGGCAGCTTCATGGCCTTGTGCCAGACGCCGGAGCTGGCCTGCGAGGTGACCTTGCAGCCCCTGGCGCGGTTTCCGCTCGATGCCGCGATCCTGTTCTCGGACATTCTGACCATCCCCGATGCGATGGGGCTGGGGCTGGACTTCATCGAGGGCGAGGGGCCGCGCTTTGCCCGACCGGTGCGCACAACCGCCGACATCGCAAGGCTCGCGGTGCCGGACATGAACACCGAGTTGCGCTATGTGATGGACGCGGTGGCCCTGATCCGCCGTGAGCTGGCCGGGCGGGTCCCGCTGATCGGCTTCTCCGGCAGCCCGTGGACCCTGGCCTGCTACATGATCGAAGGCGGCGGCGGCAGTGATTTTCGCCGCAGCAAGGCCCTGCTGGTCGAACAGCCGGCGCTGATGCATCAGCTGCTGTCGACGCTCAGCGATGCCGTCGCCGCCTATCTGGCCGCGCAGTATCGGGCCGGCGCCCAGGCGCTGATGGTGTTCGATTCCTGGGGCGGCGTGCTGGCTCCGGCCCACTACCGCGAGTTCTCGTTGCGCTACCTGGAACGCATCGCCCAGACCTTGGCCCGAGGCGATGGCAGCGAGCAGGCGCCGCTGATCGTTTTCTCCAAGGGCGCCAACACCCATCTGCCGGCGCTGGCCGGCATCGGCGCCGACGCCCTCGGCGTCGACTGGACCATCGGCCTGGACGAAGCCCGGCGACTGACCGACGGCCGCGTCGCCTTGCAGGGCAACCTCGACCCGGCCCTGCTCTATGCGCATCCGGACGCGATCCGCACCGAGGTCGCCCGCGTTCTGGCCGAGTACGGCAACGGCCACGGCCATGTCTTCAATCTCGGCCACGGCATCACGCCGCAGGTGCCGCCCGAACATCTGGGCGCCCTGGTCGCCGCAGTGCACGAGCTGAGTCCGCCGTATCACTACGACGGCCAAGACTGCGCAAGCAAGGACGCGTAGACCGGCAATAGCGCCGCCGCGGCGGCGCTATTGTTGGAAACCGCGTGTAGCCAATGGTCTCAAAGCCGCTGGTGCGGTGCTGGGTTTTACCCGAACCGGGCGGCCGACACTACACTGGCGGGCATGGGGATCCGCCGGCACTGTCCAAATTGCCGCATCGCCACCACGCTGCTCGCGGCGCTGGCGGTGGTCGCGTCCGGCGCGGTGTCGGTGCAGGCCGAGCCGCGCCTGCCCGAGCGCCCCTTGTTCCGGACCTTCAACAGCGCGCACGGCCTGCCGTCCGACACCGTGCACCAGCTCGCGATCGATGCCGATCGCAACCTGTGGATCGCCACCCTGGACGGACTGGCACGCTTCGACGGCGTCGAGTTCCGGGTCTGGCGCCACGATCCGGCCGTATCCGGCAGTCTGCCGCAGAACGACATCCAGGTGGTTCGCGTCGACGAGTTCGATCGGCTCTGGATCGCAATCCAGGATGGCGGCGTCGGCCGCTATCGCCACGAGAGCGAGGACTTCGAGTTCTGGCGCCATGATCCCGATGATCCGGCAAGCCTCAGTACCGACCGGGTCTGGGCCTTGCACCCGGATGGCGAGGGCGGCATGTGGGCGGGCGGCTTTCGCGGTCTGATGCGGATCCGCGCCGACGACTCCGTGCAACGCCTGGAGCTCCCCGCTGGCCACGGTTGCAGCGACATCGTGCTGGCGCTGGCGCGGACCGAACCGGATCAGCAGCTATGGATCAGCACCACCGATGGTTTGTGCCGATACCACGAGCGGGACGGGTTCTCGCCCGTGGCCTGGAGCGAAGCCGAAGCAGCGGCTGGCCTCATGGTTCAGAGCATGCGGGTCGAAGGCGGCCAGCTCTGGCTGAGCTCAAACCGCGGTCTTCGCGTGCTGCCGTTGCACGCCGACGCCGCCGCAACGATGCCGCAGATTCCGCCGATGCTGGCCGATACCAGCGGTGCGGCGACCTTGTTCGAACCGGACGGCACCCTGTGGTACGCCAGCCTCGACGGCATTCGCCGTTGGCAGCGCGGCAGCGGCGAGACGACGCTGTTTCCGGCCCGGCCCGGACGCCTGCTGGCCCTGCAGGCGCACCGCTTTCAACATCTGCTGCGCGATCACGAGGGCAGTCTCTGGTTCGCTTCCTACTGTGGTGGTCTTGCCCAACTGCTGCCGAAATGGCGCGCGATCCGCGTCTATCTGAAAGACGCCGACGATCCCGACGGGCTGCCCGGCGGCGATATCTTCCAGTTGGGCGCCGGTGGCGCCGACCGGCTCTGGGTCACCTTCAGCGGCGACGGCGGCGGTGTCTCGGAGATCGATCTGGGCAGCGGCCGGGTTCGTCAGCACTTTGCCGACGGCGACGGCGTCACCCAGCCGCATGCGCACGTCCTGACCGCTTTGCGCGACCGCGAAGGCTGTATCTGGACCAGCCATCTGGACCACTTCAGCCGCTACTGTGAGCGCAATCGCCAGTTTCATCGTATCGATCACGACCAGGCTGGACGGGTCGTCGGCAATCGTCCATGGCGTCTCTCCGAAGCTCCGGACGGCAGCATTTCGGTGGCGTTCGGTGTCGGCGGACTGGGCCGCATCGACCCTCGTGCCTTGCGTCTGCATTTCGATCCGCTCGGCGCAGCCGACGGCTTGTCCTGCGCGCAGATTTCCGGCTTTGCCTACGATGATGATGGTGGCAGCTGGATGAGTTGCGAGCGCGGCATCGTCTACGCCGCGCCGGACCAGACTGCGGTCCGCATGGTCGCCGGCGTACCGCCGACGCGTATCGACGGTCTCGGATTCGATCGCCAAGGACAGCTCTGGCTGCATGCCGGCGACCG
>CAZFUH010000383.1:0-3595 GCA_964522235.1 uncultured Rhodanobacteraceae bacterium | reverse complement strand
TCCAGCCGCGGAGGACGGACCCGTTCATGGCCCATCCCGACCTGCATCTGGACCAGCTTGATCAGTTGCACGAACTTGACCACCGTATCCATGCGCAGCAGCGGAAGGAACCAGCGATACAACGCCTGCGCCTGGTCGAAGCTGCCGGCCATCGCCAGCTCGTGCAATAGCACCGACTCCTTCGGAAACGCGTTCACCAGCCCGGCGATCCAGAACTGGGCGCCCATCGCGACACCTTCGACCAGGCAATCGTCGACGCCGACACCCAGCGCGATCGGACGCTCCATCAGCGCCCGGATGCCGCTGATCCGGCGCGCGTCGGTGCTCGACTCCTTGATTGCCTCAACGTTGCCGTGCTCGCGCGCGAGCTCGACCAGTTGCGGCGGCGTGAAGTCGGTCTTGTACGCAACCGGGTTGTTGTAGAGGATGCACGGCAGCTCGGTCGCAGCGATTACCGCCGCCATGTGCGCGCGCATCTCGCGCCAGTCACCCAGATACAAATACGGCGGCAGCACCATCAGACCGGCACAGCCGGCGTCCCGTGCGCCTTGCGCCAGGCGCACGGCCTCGGCGGTGCCGAGCGCGGCAATGCCGGGAATCACCGGCACCCTGGCGCCGACGGCATCGACCACCGTCGTCATCAACGCCAGCTTCTCGTCGAAGCTCAAGGTCGCACCCTCGCCCAGGCTGCCGCACGGAACAATGCCGGTACAGCCGTGATCGACCAGCCAGCGGACATGATCGGCGACGAAGCCGTGATCAACCGACAGATCGGTATTGAATGCAGTGGTGATCGCCGGCATCACGCCGGCCCATTGAATCGCCATGATCTACCTCGTACTGGACGATGCGGAAACGGATTCGGCACTGGCCGAAGGAAGGAAACTTTCAATCGGCGTCGGGTACAGCGGCGCGCGCGTATGCGCCAGCGGCCAGCCGTACAGTTCACGCGCCGCGGCACCGCAGATGCGGCCCTGGCAGGCGCCCATCGCGAACCGTGTCGCAAGCTTGGCAGCGCGAAAATCCCGGCAGCAGCGCACCATCGCCGCGCTCACGCTTTCGCAGCGGCAGAACACCGTGTCGGCTTCAGCCAGATCACCCAGCTCGGGCCGGCACCGGAAGTAGCGCAGCAACAGATCGGAATAGCCATGCCAACGCGCGGCCCGGCGCCGTCCGCGGCGGATGCCAACGTCATCAGCGAGCGCCGTCGCCGCTGCCAGTTCGCCGCTGGCCAGGGCGCGCCGGGCACCGCCGATACCGGTCATCTCGCCGGCAATGAAGACATCCGGCCGATGGCTGCGCACGCTGTTGGGCTGCACCGGCAGGGCATCGAGCAGCGCCAGGATCTCCAGGTTCGGCACCAGTCCGAAACCGCAGGCCAACCAGTCGCAAGCGATCTCGCCGCAGTCGCCGCGGTCATTGCGCCAGTGCACCCGTTGCAGCCGCTCGCGGCCCTCGGCTCGGGTGATCCAGGTACCGCCGCGGTAGGGACTGTCGAGCGTCGCCAGACGCAGACGCAGCGCCTGCACCAGCAGGGCCGGCCAGCGCCACAGGCGAACGGCGAAACGGAACAGATCGACCGCCGGCCGTTGCTCGGCGATCAGGCAGACTCTGGCTCCGGCGCTGCGCAGACTGTTCGCCGCAGCAAGCAGGAGCGGACCGCTGCCGGCGAGCACGACGCGCTGCCCGTCGACGCGGGCGCCATCCTTGACCATCACCTGCAGGGCGCCGGCCCCGGTGACACCCGGAAGGGTCCAGCCGGGGAATGGCAGCAACAGTTCGCGGCCGCCACAGGCGACGATCAGTCGTTCGTAGACGATGTCGGCACCGTTGCCGCCATCGGTGGTGACACGACCCGCCTCCGGTGCCAGCACGACCCGGCAATCGCCGCGAAAGCGCAATCGGCCGGCGGCAAGCTCCGCTTGCAGGGCACACAGCAGCGGCCGGGCAAGCGCATCGACCGTTGCCGGGGACGCATGCAGCGCATGCCATTGACCGCGCCAGATCTGCCCGCCCGGCTCGGCCTGCTGGTCGATCAGCAAGACCTCGGCACCGTAGCGGGCGGCATGCAAGGCGGCGGCGATACCGGCCGGGCCGGCGCCGATCACCAGCAGTTCGCAGTGCAGGACCGGACGCATCATCCAACCCCCACGTCATCGGTGCGCACATCCATTCCGGCACGACAGCGAACCAGGCAGGCCAGACGGCCCGGTGCGCCGTCGATCGTGACCGCGCAGTCCTGACACACGCCCATGCCGCACACCGCAAAGCGCGGCCGGCCATCGCGGTCGCAGCGGGTCCGGCGGACATCGTTGTTGATCAAGGCTGCAAGCACGGTGTCGCCCGGGCGTACCGGCACCCTGCGGCCGTCGACCAGGATGCTGAGAATACTCATGCCGCCGCCTCCATCGTCGCGATCCGTTCCGGATCGAAGGCCGCAAGGTCGAGCACCGGCGACTCATGACACAGCAGCCGCGCCAGCGCGTCGGCGGTTCCGGTGGCGGTGGTGATGCCCAGACCCTCGTGGCCGGCGGCTACGTACACGCCTGGCCACTGCGGCAGCACGCCAATGTAGGGCAGGCCGTCCCGCGTGCACGGACGCAGACCGGCCCACGCGCGCAGCGCCGGCCAGGCGCGAATGCCGGGCAGGTAGCGTTCGGCGCGTGCCAGCATTCGTGCGAGCACGTCCGCCACTACGCCGGTGTCGTCATCGTCGTACTGCCGAGACGAACCGATCAGGATCTGGCCGGTCGGGCGCGGCTGAGCATTGAACGCGACCGACGCCGAGTCCTTCCCGTGTACGCTCTGGTGGTAGCCGGTCTCGATCAGTTGATGGCCGATGCGCGGCACCTGGGCGGTCGTGATCAGCAGATGGCCCTTGCGCGGAACGATCGGCAGCGTCGGCAGCAGCGCCGGCGTATTGGCCCCTGCGGCCACCACGATCCGCGGCGCACGCAATACCGAGCCATCGCGCAAACGGACCTCGCCCGGCGTGACCGCAGCGACCGGTGCGTGCAATTGAAAGCGCGCTCCGAACTGCCGCGCCCGGCCGGCAAAGTAGCGCGCGGCATTGACCGGATGAATGACGGCATCTTCGGCAACGCGCCAGGCACCGGCCAGGTTGGTGGCCAGGGCCGGCTCGTTCCGACCCAGCTCGGCCGGCGTCCACCAGCGGCCCGCAATGCCAGCGTCGGCGTAGCGTCGTTGCTGCTCGCGTGCCCGCTCAACCTGCTCGTCGTCGGCCGCGAGCCAGAGCGTACCGGTTTGTCGGTATTCCACCGACGCCGGCAAGTTCGGCCGGCAGCGCCGCCATAGCTCGAGCGAGTATGCCGCCAAGGCAAACTGTGCCGATGCCTCGCCGAGCACGACCAGGTGCCCCATGCCGGCGGCACTGGCCCGCTCGCCGATGCCGCCCGCGTCGAGGACGTGCACGCGCAGGCGCCGTTGCGCCAACTGTTCGGCGATCGCGCAGCCGACGATGCCAGCACCGATGATGATGACGTCCGGGATCACCGCCGAGCTCGCATTATTCATGAACACTCGTCGCGAGGTCGTCGACACGCCGCTGGGACGCGGCGCGCGGACTGGAAGGCGG
>CAZFUH010000382.1:0-3599 GCA_964522235.1 uncultured Rhodanobacteraceae bacterium | reverse complement strand
TCCTGTTCGGCAGCAGCGCAGGGCTGGTGGTCGAGGACAACGTCGCGCTGGAGTTCCCAGCGGCGAGCGGGGTGGCCAACAAGATCGTGCCGCGCGTCGCGGTCGACACCGACGCCGACGGCAGCGATGAACTGCTGGTGACGTTCGGCGTCACCACATCCCTGGTGGCTCCATTCGCATGCCTTGCGCACTCGCTTCGCGAGTCACCAACCTGGTCGTGCTTCGGCGAGCATTCGTTCGATATGACTTCACCATCGTACGATCCCGGTGGCTTCGCGGCCGCCGACCTGGACGGTGATGGTGTCGCCGACGTGATCGCCGGCGAGTACCGCTACAATCCAGGTTCACAGCCGCACGCCGGACGCGCGCGCCTGTGGCGCGGCGCCGGTACGTTGCCCGGCGTGATCAAACCTGAAGCCCAATTCCTGACCAGTCCCGTTGGCGACACGCCCGGCTCCTTCAGCAGGTTCGCCACCCAACTGGTGGCCGCGGATTTCGATGGTGACGGCATTGTCGACCTCGCGGTCGGCGAGCCCGGTCAGAGCTCGGTTGCCGGCCTCAACGCAACCGGATTGGTGCATATGTACCGCGGCACGCCGTCATCGTTGACGTTCATGTCGTCGCTGTCACCGGCAGACATTGAGCTGCTGGCGCCGCTGCCGCCAGGCTTGCGCTTTGGTCAGGAATTGGCGACCGGAGATTTCGATGGCAACGGCTGCATCGATCTTGCCGTAGGACTGCCGGAGATCGACGTCGGCACCATCCACCGCGCTGGCGGCGTGCTGGTGTTCGGCAACCGCACGATCGATATATTCAGCGATGGGTTCGAGAGCCGCAACTGAGTACCCCCGGCTTTCCCACCGCCCCGCCGAAAGTGCACTCTGGCTCGGGTTTTCATCCAACCACCGTCCAGGAGCGGAGTGCACCCTGCTGCGGCAATATGCAATTTGACGGCCGGATCCGACCGTCGTACCCGTCTCCCGGTGGACCGGTCGAGGTTGTTCGGTTCACCTTCGGCGTACCGATCGCCACGGGCGTACCGGCCGGCAATCTCTGGGGCTGGCTGCTGCTGATCCTGGCTGTGATTGTCGTTGCTGCGCGCCACCGCCTTTGCGCCCGCGCGACCACGGCCCCGAAACATTGACAGCTCGGCCAGCGGGCCAGCTTGACCCAATCGGTCCGGCGCGCGAATGCCAGCCTCAACGCGGCCGGATTGGTGCATATATACGGCGGCACGCCGTCGTCGCTGACGTTCATGTCGTTGCTGTCACCAGCAAGCATCGAGCTGCTGCACTCTGGCCCGGGTTTTCGTGCTCATGGCTGCGGTGGCTCGAAGATCTCGAAGTCGTCGCAGTACAGGGAATCGACCGGGTCGCCCGGACATGGCGGGCGGACATCGAAGGGCAACCACAGGCAGTCGGCATCGTCCGGGTTGCTGGCGCAGGTCAACAGCGCCTGGTTGTCGTTGCCGACGACATCGGTGATCGCCAGCACCGCGACATTTCCAGCGGGAGCAACGAAGGCAGGATCGCCAGTAATCGACAGCGACAGACTGGGTGAAGTCGAATTGGCGGCCAGGCTGCTGCGCAGGCAGGTCACGGTCTGGCCCTGCGCGACGGCGCCCACGGCGCTGCAGGTGACCGGTCCCTCGACCGACGTGCCCGACGTCAGGGCAAAGCCTGGCGGAAGTTGGGTCAGGATTCGTACCGGATTGGCGGACGCGAGTCCACCGGCGTTTCGGTAGCGTACGAACAGCGGTCCCTGCGGGCGACCCAGATGCAGCCAGGGTTCGGGCACGCTCCATTCCCCAAAGCGCAGGTCGACGACTGGCGGTGGCACCAGGCCGAAGCCAAGCTCGGCACAGGTATCCTGATCCGGATCCTGCAAACAGTTCCCGGGCGCCGGCTGGGCGCCATTGCCGATCTGCGCGACCACATGCAAGGGGCCGGGTGGTTCGACACCCGGACGGGTGCGGACGAACAGGCTGAAATAGCCGCTGCGGACAGCACCCGTGGCGCTGGCATGGCGCAGGTTGCCTTCGCAACTGACGCGTTCGCCGCCGGCGTGTGGCGCCGAAGTGCAGGTATGAAACGGCGATGTGATGTTCTGCACCGCAAGGAATTCCAGTTCGGCCGGCAGATCAATGTCAGTCGTCGAGATGCGAGAGGAATCGTAGCCGACGACCCAGTGATTGATCCGGATCAGGGTCGAAGCGCCGATCGTCATCGGGTTGGTTGTGGTCATGCTGGTCAGTCCGACGCGGGACTGGAAGACCTGCACCGGCCGTAGCGTGCAGCCGGTCTGAGTGCTGCCAATGACGCACTCGGGCGGCTCGGGCAACGGATGGGTATCAGAATCGACAGTGGCCTGCGCCTGCGCGTTGCTGCCGCCGAAATCCGCCAGGGGCCCGGCATCGAGCGCGAAGATCAGCGCGACCGGTGTACCCGCTATCTGTGTGGACAGCACACAATCGATCACGGTCGCCTGGGAGCCGCCGCCGGTGGCCTGCTGACAGACCGCACCGGCTGGCAACGAGATCGGCACAACGTTGTGGAAGCCGCGCGTGATGTCGATGCGGACCCGGTAGGGGGGAGGTGGTGCCGGATTGCTGCTGCGCCGGAGCGACACCGTCAAACGCGGCCCCAGACTGGCGGCCGCGCCCAAGGTGTCGGTGAAGATCACCTGCGGCGATCCGGCGTTGCCGGACCAGTAACCAAACCCCAGGCTGAGGTGCAGAGGCGTTTGTGCCAGTGCGGCGGTTGCCGACAGCAGCAGGCCGAGGGCCAGGGCTAGTGGACAAATGGTCTTCATGGTCGAGTCCTCCGTGGATCGTCCCGACTATCGTCCCCGTTGTCAGGACTGGCGAACACCCCCGATTCAGGGGGGTGTCTGTGCCTGGCCGCAACGCACATCGTGCACACTGGCAGGCCGCCACCAGCCACGTTGCTGGAAGATCCATTGGGCACCTTCGTCGCTGTGCTCCCGCTGGTTGGTGTCGTGGTGTGGGCGAACGTACTCGCGATCGCGCTACCGATCGAGCTGAACATCCTGCTGGCCGGAACTGACGCTGGCGCCGTATAAAACGCTGCTACGTGAAAGTTCTGTGCACAGACAAACCTGCGACTGCGACTTGCACCTGAGGCTGTGACCGGTAAGCTCGGGTGATCGTCAATGGAAGCGCAGTTCGTTCATGGATGCCTTCAACGAAATGTTCGACGGCGACACCTTGCGACCGGCCTATCAGCCGGTCATGGACTGGGTGCACGGCCTGACGCCGGAATTGCTGGCATTGAAACAGCGCGAAATCGAGGCGCTGTTCCGGCGCATCGGCATCACCTTCGCGGTCTACGGCGAGGGCGGCGACACCGAACGGCTGATTCCGTTCGACATGATGCCGCGGGTGTTCACCGAGCACGAATGGCGGCGTCTGGAACGTGGCGTCAAGCAGCGCGCGCGGGCATTGAACGCTTTTCTCTATGATGTCTATCATCGCGGCGAAATCATTCGCGCCGGCATCGTCCCGGCCGATCTCGTCTACCGCAATGATGCCTATGAGCCGACGGTCGCCGGTTTCCGACCGCCACGCAACATCTACAGCC
>CAZFUH010000381.1:0-3600 GCA_964522235.1 uncultured Rhodanobacteraceae bacterium | reverse complement strand
GCACCATCACTTGCAACTACGATGGCGCCAACAAGCATCGGACGGTGATCGAGGACGATGCCTTCATTGGTTCCAATAGCGCCCTGGTCGCTCCGGTCACGATCGGCGCGGGTGCGACCATCGGTGCCGGATCGGTGATCGGAACCGACGCGCCGGCGGGCGAATTGACCGTCGCGCGCGCGCGCCAGATGACCGTGCGCGGCTATCGTCGACCGCGCAAATAGGCAACGGCGGCAGAACGGCCGCAGCCCCCGTCGATTGCCGGTTCCTTCCGGCGCCTATAATCAGCGCCATCACCCTTGCCGAGACCTGCCATGTGCGGAATCGTAGCCGCCTGCGCCGACCGTGACGTCGTCCCGATCCTGATCGAAGGACTGAAGGCGCTGGAGTACCGTGGCTACGACTCTGCCGGCGTATTGCTCGCGGACCACGGTCTCCGGCGCGCGCGCACCCAGGGCAAGGTCCGGGCGCTGGAGGACTTGCTCGCAGCCGAGCCGATCCAGGGCAATACCGGCATCGCGCACACGCGCTGGGCGACCCACGGCGCGCCCAGTACGCGCAACGCCCATCCGCACAGCTCGCACGAAACCGTGGCCGTGGTCCACAACGGCATCATCGAAAACCACGCCGAGCTGCGCGCCGAACTGGAGGTACGCGGCTACGCGTTCGAATCGGAAACCGACACCGAAGTCATCGCCCATCTCGTTCATGCCCATCTGTCCGAAGGAATGGATCTGCGCGCCGCCACCCAGGCGACGATCGCGCGCCTGCATGGCGCCTATGCCATTGCCGTGGTCAGCGCCGACGAACCCGGCCGAGCGATCGGCGCGCGCCAGGGCAGCCCGCTGGTGGTCGGTCTGGGTGACGGCGAAAATTACCTGGCCTCGGACGTCCAGGCGCTGATCCGTTCGACCCGGCGCTTCCTCTTTCTCGACGAGGGCGATGTTGCCGATGTTTGCCGTGATCAGGTCCAGATTTTCGACCGCGACGGCAAACAGGTCGAACGGGCGGTCAAAGTCAGCGAACTGAGCGCCGATGCCGTCGAGCGCGGCGACTATCGCCACTACATGCTCAAGGAGATCCACGAGCAGCCGCGGGCGCTGGCCGATACCCTGGAGGCGCGCATCGCCGCCGATCGCATTCTGCCGAACATCTTCGGCATCGACACCGAGCGGCTGTTGCGCGATGTCCGCTTCGTGCAGATCGTCGCCTGCGGCACCAGTTATCACGCCGGCATGGTCGCGCGCTACTGGATCGAAGGGCTTGCCGGCATCCCGTGCGCGGTCGAAGTCGCCAGCGAATACCGCTACCGCAGCAACGTCGTTCCGCCCGGCACCTTGTTCGTCGCGATCTCGCAGTCGGGCGAGACCGCCGACACCTTGGCGGCGCTGCGCGCTGCCCGGGATCGTGGTCATCTGGGTTCGTTCGCGGTCTGCAACGCACCGGAATCGACCCTGGTTCGCGAGGCCGACCTGGTCCTGATGACCCGCGCCGGGCCGGAGATCGGCGTCGCCTCGACCAAGGCGTTCACAACCCAGCTGGCCGCGCTCGGGCTGCTGGCGCTGGAGCTGGCGCGGATCAACGGCCTGGCCGCCGACCGCTACGGCCGTCTGGTCGCTCAGCTCGCAACCCTGCCGCGGATGGTCAGCGAGGTGCTCGCGATCGAACCGGCAATCGCCGCCTTGGCCGAGCGTTTCGTGCACAAGCACCATGCGCTGTTTCTAGGCCGCGGCGTCCAATATCCGGTGGCGATGGAGGGCGCACTGAAGCTCAAGGAGATTTCCTATATCCACGCCGAGGCCTATCCCGCCGGCGAACTCAAGCATGGCCCCTTGGCCCTGGTCGACGACGACATGCCGGTGATTGCGGTGGCGCCGAACAACCAGTTGCTGGAAAAGCTCAAGAGCAATCTCGAAGAGGTGCGGGCCCGCGGCGGCGAACTGTTCGTATTCGCCGACGCCGATGCCGACCTGCGTCTGAACGGCACCCGCGGCCAGCTGATCAAGATCGCCTCCGGCGGCAACCTGATCGCCCCGGCGGTATTCACCGTGCCCTTGCAGCTGCTGGCCTACCACGTCGCCGTCCTGCGCGGCACCGATGTCGACCAGCCGCGCAACCTGGCCAAGTCGGTCACCGTCGAGTAGCGCGACGCGTGACTCCACGCCGAAACGCCGAGGCCGATCGCGGTTGCGATCGGCCACGGGCAGCGCCTATCAGCGCGAGTACAGTAGGCGGTTCGGCGAACCGGAACCGATGCCACTGAGGACATTGGTCGTGGCGCGGCTATAGATCGTGTTGCGCACCGAAGCCGGAGTGGCTGACGGACTGCCGCTCAGGATCAGCGCAGCGACACCGGCAACATGTGGCGAGGCCATCGACGTGCCGCTGATCGTGTTGGTCGCAGTATTGCTGGTGTGCCAGGCCGAGCGGATCGAACTGCCGGGAGCAAAGATGTTGACGCAGCTGCCGAAGTTGGAGAACGAGCTGCGGGCATCGGTGCTGGTCGTCGAACCTACGGTGATCGCATTGGCAACCCGGGCCGGCGAGTAGTTGCAGGCGTTTGCGCCCGAGTTTCCGGCCGCGACCACGACGGTGACACCGCGATTGATCAGGTTGTTGGTCGCAGTATCGGTAGTAGATGCCGCGCCGCCACCCAGGCTCATATTGGCGACGGCGGGAAGCACGCGATTGTTCGCAACCCAGTTGATGCCCGCGACGATCGTCGAGTTTGCACTGCCGCCGCTGCAACCGAACACGCGCACCGGAACCAGTCGGACGCCCTTGGCGACACCCCAGGTGGAACCACCGATGGTACCGGCGACATGGGTGCCGTGACCGTTGCAGTCGTTGGTTCCGCGGCCATCATTGATGTAGCTGGCGCCGGACAGTACGCGTCCGCCGAAGTTGCTGTGACTGGCACGGATGCCGCTGTCGATCACGTAGGCGCGGACATTGGTCGCAGTGCGGTCGTAGATGTAGGTGCCGTTCAATGGCCGATTGCGCTGATCGATGCGATCCAGGCCCCAGGTGGCATTGTTCTGCGTCGCCGACGGGTAGACCATGCCGTCTTCCTCGACATAGGCGACTCGTGGATCCTTCATCAGCGCATTGACGGCTTCCTTCGAGGCGCCGAACGAAAAGCCCTGCAATGCATACTCGTAGACGTGTTCGACATCGAGATCGTGGCTTGCGGCCAGATCGACGGTGGCTTGGTGCACGAAATCTTCGATACTGCTGCCGCGCTGCGCCAGTAGCCTGGAGTCAGGCTCGTGCAGTACCACGATGTAGCGGCCTTCGATCGGCATCTCGACGCGACGCAGCTCGGAGGCAGACGCAGCGACGCTGAATGCCGCCAGCAGCGGCAGGATGGTTAGACGAAACGACATTGTGTGACCCCTCTCATTAATGGATTGGACTTCAAAAGTCCGCGCCGACCTCCCTGGCCATGTCGCGGAAACTGCTCTGTGGCTTCTCCCTCTTCTAGGGGAGTGTTTGCAGCGGAGCAGCGGCTGGACGCCGATGCGCAAAATGAAGTTCATCCAGACCTATGTCAAGTGTTTTCTAGCCAACAATAGAAACCAGTTTTGACGCATTGCAACG
>CAZFUH010000380.1:0-3605 GCA_964522235.1 uncultured Rhodanobacteraceae bacterium | reverse complement strand
TGCACGTACTGCATGAACGCGGTACATCCAGAGGGAGGATTGAAGTCATGAGATGGTTTACACCGACCGGAGCTGCACGTCTGCTGCTCGGCGCCCTGTTGCCTGTGTCTGTTCCCGGTACGGCCTGGGCCACCAATTTCGAGCGCACGACGCACCCGGCACCGGCGCAGGAGCACCACGGCGCCGAACACGTGCAGCGCGAACCGCTGAGCCAGGAGCGCGTTCCGCCCCTGCCAAGTACGACTGACCACCTGTTCGAGTCCTATGATGCGCCGAAGCAGGACTTCCGGCAGCTTCAACGCGAGCGCGGCGGCTGCGACCCCGGCGTGTTCGCGCAACTGGCGGGCCAGGCGCTCGTCGACGCCGTCAGCAGCGCCCAGTTCGATTGCATCAGTCAGTTGTTCCAACTGACCGGAAGCCAGGCCGGCGCGACTTTCAGTGAAGCAAAAATGCTGACGATCGCGAATGCGTTTTCGGCCCGGGCCCAGAGCTATCCGGGTGACAACAGCTCCAACCTCGCCGAGCTGATCTATTTTCTTCGTGCCGGCTACTACGTGCAGTTCTACCAGACGGACGCGGTCGGCAACTACGGCCCCTCACTCGGCAATGCTGTGCGTGGGGGGTTGGATCATTTCCGCGCTAGTGCGAACTTTCTTGCCGTCAACCAGGAACACGGCGATGTGCTTCAAGGCGCCCTGGTGCTGATCCACAGTGCCGAGTCCACCAGCAACGGCCTCATGGTGAACCAGTTCCAGGTGATTCCGACGCTGCTCGATGCTTTTGATCCAGCCACCTGGCTTGCGCACCAGGGCATGCGCAGCGCAATGAACCAGGTCTTCATCCTGCTGTTCAACGGCAGCTTCGATCCACTGTTTCGCCAGCATGTCCAGGGTGCCGGCAGCGGCGTCGTTCTGGATCTGTCGGACTTCGTCCATCGCAGCCACCCCTCCCTGGCCGAGAGCGAAAACGAATACCTGCTGACCAATGCAGCCCGCGAAATGGCGCGGTACCTGCAATTTCTTCCGAGCTTCCCTCAGAACATCCGGCTGCTGTCGCGCGATGCCCTGCACCTGTTCCAACTCGGCAGCTACGGCAGTCAGACCTATGTCGGACTGGGCTCGATGATCATGTACTACGATGGTGACAACTGTGCCTATTACGGACTGTGCGGCTTCGCGCAGCAGGTCGAAGACTTCGCTCTTCCGGATACCGACTACTGTCCCAGCATTGGCCATCGCCTGCGCCACAAGGGACTCGCACCGGCACAAATCGCCCACGCTTGTACGTCGGTCGAGAATGTCGAGCAGCATTTCCACGACATGCTCGACACTGACCGGATCCCGGTCGCGGACGACTACAACACCCTGTTGGAGATGGTCGCCTTCGATTCTGCTGCCGACTACCAGGCCTATTCCGGCTTCATCTTCGGCAACAGCACCAACAACGGTGGCATCTATCTGGAAGGCAACCCGGCCGATCCGAACAACCAACCGCGATTCATCGCCTATCGCGCACCCGGAGCCAACTTCCAGATCTGGAATCTGGAGCATGAGTATGTGCACTACCTCGACGGCCGTTACAACATGCACGGACGTTTCAGCGACTATCCGACTGGCTGGTCGACCGCGCTTTCTTCGGTCTGGTACATCGAAGGACTGGCCGAGTTCGTCTCTTTGACTGCGCGCGGGCTGATCTCAAGTGGTGCGTTGTCGCAGGCCGCCAATCCCGACCTGTTTACGTTCACGGAACTGCTCGATACCAGCTACAACCATTCGGCCGCACGGGTCTACTCCTGGGGCTATCTCGCCAGCCGCTTCGCGTTCGAACTCGAGCGCCCTGCTTTCGATGAGATGCTGGCACTGTTTCGCATCGGCAACTATGTGCCCGGTTACCAAGCCTGGGTGCAGGCCCTGGGCGCAGCCCAGACCGACCAGAAGTTTCGTGACTGGGTGGCCTGCTTCCGTGCCAACAGCGGCGATACCAGCACCTGTGGCAGCGTTGCCGAGGTGATTTTCAGCAATGGCTTCGAGCCGCCGCCACCGGCACCGGAATGCCCGGACCCAGGCTCGAACGTGCTTGGCAACGGCTGTGCGCGCAGCAATCTCTCGGCCACGGCGCCAAATCCCTTGTGGCTGGTCACCGACTTCCTGCCGCAGGGCGCGACACAGTTGCGCTTTGAAATGGGCGAGGGCAGCGGCCGCGCCGACCTGTACATTCGTGCCGGCAGTTGGCCCACGCTGGAGACCTACGATCATGCCAAGATCGGTCCTGGCACGGCCGCCTCGATCTCCATCCCGCAACCGCAGACCGGGGTGTACTACTACGTCATGGTCCGCCCGGAGCCATCGTTCAGCGGCGTACTCATCATCGCTTCGTACGTACCGTAGAGTCCTCGGCGCCGCGCCGCGAGCCCGTTTCTGGGCGAGCGGCGGCGCCTCCGCCTACCACTGCGTCCGCCCCGGCGGCGCTTCACCCTCCCGTGCGGCCGGCCAAGTCCTGTCGCCCGCCCGGGATCGCCGTCTTGGCCGCGCAGTCGTCTTCGTCATCGATGCCGCGTCGTCGCCACGCGGCTACAATGCTCGGCCATGATCGATTCCTGCATAGCCGCCGCGTTCTACAAGTTTGTCGCCCTGCCCGACTATCAGGCGTTGCGCGATGCCGTGCTCGAACGCTGTCGCGAGGCTGATGTCGGCGGCACGATCCTGCTCGCGCACGAAGGCATCAACGGCACCATCGCCGGGCGGCCGGAGGCGGTCCGCGCTGTGCTGAAGTGGCTGCGCGGCGACGTTCGCCTGGCCGATCTCGTGCACAAGGAATCCCCGGCCGCCACCGTGCCGTTTCATCGCATGAAAGTGCGGCTCAAGCGCGAGATCGTCAGCCTCGGCGTCGACAGCATCGACCCCGTGGGCGAGGTCGGCACCTACGTCGCCGCCCAGGACTGGAACGCCCTGATCGAACAGCCGGATATTGCCGTGATCGATGTGCGCAACGACTACGAGGTCGCGATCGGCAGCTTTGCTGGTGCCATCGACCCGGGCACTCGGCATTTTCGCGACTTTCCAGGCTGGTTGCGCAATGCGTCCGAACTGCAGGGCAAACGAAGGTTGGCGATGTTCTGTACCGGCGGCATCCGCTGCGAAAAGGCGACCGCGCTTGCGCGCAAGCACGGCTACGACGAGGTCTATCATCTGCAGGGCGGCATCCTGAAGTACCTCGAAACGGTGTCCGAGAATGAAAGTCGCTGGCGCGGCGAGTGCTTCGTCTTTGACGAGCGAGTCGCCGTCGGCCATGGCCTGCACGCCGGCACGCACGGACTGTGTCGCTCGTGCCGGATGCCGATCGGCGCCGCCGACCGGGCTTCGCCGCTGTACGTCGAAGGCATCAGCTGCCCTCGCTGTCATGATCAGCGCAGCGACGAACAACGGCGCGGCTACGCCGAGCGCCAGCGCCAGGTCGAACTCGCACGCCGGCGCGGCCAGCCTCACGTCGGCGCACGCCTGGACGGGAACACGCGCAACCGCAATTGATCAGCGATCCTGGTGTGGTGCGTCGGAAGTTTGGTGCCTTTATCGCGCCGCGGATTCGGTCCCGAGACAAGGCGCGAG